>CAIVEH010000212.1 GCA_903904855.1 uncultured Bacteroidota bacterium
CTGTAATTATTGAAGATGCAACAATCAGGTTTTGAGCGAATTATAAAATCTGTAGTACACAAACTGGAACTCAAAAATTTTCAATATATTGATATTGAATTGGGTACAGCGATCAAGCAGCAATGTGGGTTAATAACGTAATCAGATTTCTGCATGTGAGATTTGGCAACTTTTTAAAAGTTGCCAAATCTTTTTTACGTAATGATATAAATTACTGAAATGAAAAAGATAACTGCATTATTATTAATTGCCGTGTCAACTGTGCTTTCATTAATTATAGCAATGGCATATGTTAACTATGGTGCCGTGGAATTAGGCGCTTTAGCTTATTTGTATGGAGGGGTACTTGCCGGGATAATTACGATCCTGCTGTTTTTGCTGGCAGATCATTTTTTTAGCAGGAGGAGAGTAGCAGTAACCATTGCTTTAGTGGTGATCAATATCCTTGTGGGTATTTTGATGCGAATGGATTTCTATTGGCATTTAGGCATTTTCTGATACAGTATCGGCACAGATGTGCCACACTTACTAAATGTGGCACATCTCAGGAATCAAACCATTGATTTCTTTATTGCAGGTTCCTTTCTTTCACCAATCTGCTGCCGCCACATGGCATAATAAAGCCCCTTTTCTTCAAGCAGTGAAGCATGATTACCCGTCTCAACCACATTACCTTTCTCTAACACATAAATCCGGTCGGCATGCATAATGGTGCTCAGGCGGTGAGCAATCATAAGGGTAATATGCTGGCGCTGCGAGGTGATATTTCTGATGGTTTGCGATATCTCATCTTCGGTAAGAGAGTCAAGTGCAGAAGTAGCCTCATCAAAAATCATCAGCCTTGGTTTGCGCAGCAGGGCGCGGGCTATTGATATACGCTGGCGTTCGCCACCTGATAGTTTCAGGCCACCTTCACCAATAACTGTATCGAGGCCATTTTCGGCGCGTGATAACAGATTCTGACAAGCAGCCTGGCTCAGCACAGCACTTATATCAGCACCGGTAGCATTCGGATTTACAAACAACAGATTTTCGCGAATGGTACCAGAAAACAACTGTGGGTCCTGCGTTACCAATCCCATCTGCATCCGCAGTTCTTCATAATCAATGTTGGACTCATTGTGTCCGTTGTAATAAATATGACCTTTGTTGGGGTGGTAAAGCCCTACCAGAAGTTTTACGAGGGTGGTTTTACCACTGCCCGAAGGGCCTACAAAAGCTACCGTTTCACCGAGTTTCACATTGAACGAAATATCCTCCAGAGCCGGTCGGGAACTTGAGTTATGCTTAAAGGTGACGGCATCAAATTTTACTTCTTCTATACCATGAATTGTTTCGGGTTTTTCGGGAGTATATTCGACAGGCTTCTTAAACAGTTCCTGGATATTATTAAGCGACGCCTCAGCCTCCCGGTAGGACAGGATTACATTGCCGATTTCCTGCATTGGGCCAAAAATGAAAAAGGAGAAAAATGTAAGGCTGAGGTACTGGCCTGGATTAATAGTTCCCTTAAAAATAAAAAACAGCAGGCACATAACAATTACCTGTTGAAGGAAATTCACAAATGTGCCTTGAATAAAGGAAATTGTGCGGATACTGCGTACTTTCTTCAGTTCCAGCTGAAGTATCTTAATCGTAGTGGCATTCAGCCTGCGTATCTCCTGATGGGTCAGACCAAGGCTTTTTACCAATTCAATATTCCGTAGCGATTCCGTTGTTGATCCGGCAAGTTGGTTTGTCTCCCGGGTTATATTTTTCTGAACGGTTTTAATTCTTTTGCTAAGCAGGTTGGTAAGTATGCCTAATACTGCTGCACCACCAAGATAAACAACAGGCAGATATGGATTAAGGCTTACTGTGTATACAATAACAAATACAATGCCAACAATAGTTGGTAGTAAAACATTGAAAAAAGACTGGATAAACTTCTCACAATCTGCGCGTACTTTTTGCAGCACAGAAAGCGTCTGACCGCTGCTTTGGTCCTCAAAATCCTGGTAAGGAAGGCGTAATGCATGGCGCAAGCCATCGGTATAGAGGCGGGCGCCGAATTTCTGGATCACTACATTCACTACATAGTCCTGAAAATTTTTGGCAATACGGGATACCATAGCAATACCCATTATACCACCTATGTACATTAACGCCAGGTGAAAATAAGCTGCCTGGTCCCTTGCCAGTTGGCCTGGAAGGTCGTAGGAATGAGGGTGATTAACAAGCTCATTGAGTATTTTACCTGCCATGATGGGGTTCAGGAGGGAAAAACTCTGGTTGATGGCTGCCAGCACCACCGCAAGAAAGATCATGAGCTTATAACGGCCCAGATATTGCATTAATAGCTTCATAACGGACAAAGGTAGTGTCAAATGTCTTTTATAGGTCAATAGGTATATTGAGATTGTTTATTTCGTTCAGTCGAGTTCACCGCCTCGCATCCCTCAAACCGGAAAAATCCCCATTTATATGTGATTGTTCAAATGATTCTCTCTACCTTTCATATGTTTATACATAAACTGAAATATAACCCAAAACAACAAAAAGGGCACTATCAGCAGGCCCAGGTCTTTAAAGTCGGTTATGCTGATATTTTTAGTATCCGGATTTACCACGTCATAAATGAAACAGAGTATAGCCACACCGAGAAGAAAGCAGTTAATAACCAGCAAAGCTATCCTAATGATATTTATTACCCGTTTCATTGTATACTATAAGAATTGGTGTCTTGCCTGAGATGTGCCACACTTTGAAAGTGTGGCACACCTTCTCCTCCAAAGATCAAAAAAAAAGCCCGCAATAGATCCCATAGCGCAGCACATAAAATCTAGTGCTTCACTTTAGTGGCCGGGGGTATTTCTACTCTTCTCCACTCCTCCCCCACATTATACAGCAGTATATATTGGTCTGCGGGTTTACGAAGTGTCAGTTCATACCAATGGCCCGGATCTTTAAGGTCCAGTTTGTAGTCACTGGTCCAATAGCTATATCCGCCGCGGGTCTCCATCCACCACCAGGTCCCCCATTGGTTCAGGGTTACTTTAATCATACTGTCATTGATTACTTCCACATGTGCGCCATCCTGCGGAGTTAGCATATTGTATGCCATCACGTCATATACCGTATTGGTCAGCAGTTTATCAGGAATCAGCAGGTCGTGCATCAGTTTGAATTCACTGTTTTTCTCAGCCCCTATCATGGGAATACCATGCAAATTTTGCGGTAAGTTAAACAGCAGCATTGTCTTGCTGCGGTCGTCCGGCAGGTTAAGCAGCAGGCTGTTCACTATCCTGTAACTTTTGCTCCAATAACGCACTACCTTTACATTGTACCGTACATTAACTGCCAGAAAAACACCGAGCAATCCTAACCTTATCCATCGCATGGCAATCATTGACCCCAGCACTGCCACCAGCATATAAAAGTATGCCCCGGCAAAATATGTATACCGGTCATACACTACCAGCAAATCAGTGGCAAACCACAGTGGCACCAGCAGGAGTAGTGCCATCATCATCCATAAATACAACAATGAGGCAACCCTGGCCTTACCACTCATACGCCCGAAAGCTGAAAAAATCCAGGCCAAAAACCCAACCACCACTCCATAAAACAAAATAAGTCCTGCTTTTGAATCACAAAAGTCATAGACAGTATGCCGCAAATCTTCTGACCAGAACCTGCCCATCAACAGCAAATGAAACAGGTACTTCGCAGGCTTTCCGAACCAGTCCGGTTGAACAGCAGAAACAGATCCCGACCCAATGCGGGATACCCAATCGCCATAAGCTATCCGGTAACCAGCCATACGCAGCACAAACAGAATCAGCATAGGCGTGAAAAAGTACTTAAGTACCAGCTTCAGGTTAACCTGTCCTGCCTTTCGGTCATTTTGGTAGAAGAAGCCCATACTCAATACCAGCCATGGTGTAATATAAAATATCTCGAGTGAAAACAAGGATAATAAATAAGCCAGGCTGGCAAAAAATGCATAGCGTTTGCTGCCGGTTTGCAATGACCGTTGTACTAATACCAGCGCAGCCAATAACAATAATAATCCCTGCAAAAAATGAAATGCCGGTTCCCACACAATAACTTCAGATATGTAAGGGGTAACACAAAAAAATAATACCCCAACAGCTGCAATCGCCCCTCCATTTTTCACCCCGCTATCGTTCAGTAGTCCACGACACAGCATATACAGCAGCCAGGCATTAGTGGCATGAAGTGTCACAAAAAGCAAATGCCACGCAATAGCATGAACTCCGAAAACTTTATAAAACGACCATGTATTGAATTGCGTTAACTGATACCAGCTTTTAGCCTGGAAGTTGGTACGGTTGATAAAATCCCAAAAACCATGATTGCGTACCTGGTCGAGCCATCCTGTAAAGTCAGTTACAAAACCTGCCTTCCTTGCCGGCCAGTACAGGCACATCAGCAGTACCCAGGAAAAAATAAAAACACACAAAGCTCCCGGACCCTCACCCTCAGGACCGAAAAACTTACTCCATAAATCGCTTAACTTTTTCAAATAAATAAAATGTGCAGACAAATATAGGTAATGAGATGGGACTTGGGTGAATAAGGATTTTGTTGATCAAAATACTAAGTATACTATTGTACTTGTTGCAAAATGTTCTCAACGATAGCATGTGGCAAATTATTGCGGCTCAATTTGTCATGAATATTCTATAATATTTTGGTCGGTGATACAACCAGATAAACAAAGAAATTGTTTAGTTTGTAACACACTTCATCATGCAATCCCACAGCTTTTTGGCCGATGATTCCCAGGAAAAGTTTTTGATCTGTCGCCGGGCATTTTCAATGAGTTTTTTGCGGAGGGCTTCGTCTTTATAAAGGAGGTGCATTTTGGCAGCTATATCTTCGGGGTCCGAAGGATCAACCAGGAGGGCGGCATCGCCGGCTACTTCGGGCATGGAGGAGGTGTTGCTTACTATGGCAGGTACATCGCACTGCAATGCCTCCAGAATCGGGATACCAAATCCTTCGAACAGGGATGCATAAACCAGAGCATAGGCGCCGCCGGTAAGTTTTGAGAGTTCATCCACATTCATATAGCCTACCCATTTCACATCCTCTTTGAAGGGCATGGTGGCTTTCATTTCCTCCACTTCTTCATACTTCCAGGCGGGGCGGCCGGCTATTACCAGCTTCATATTGGTTTTCTGTCGCTGCTTGAACAGGACGAATGCTTTCAGGAGGTTTACTATATTTTTGCGTGGGTGCAGGGCTCCGGCAAAAACAAAATATTCGCAGCCATCGGCATACTGTTTTTTTACGTCTTCCCACTCTTCGATGTTCAATGGCCGGTATTCATCATGCGCACCGTTATAAACCACATCTATTTTGTTCTCACTGATCCCATATTGCTTAACGAGGTCGGTTTTGGAGAATGTGGAAACTGTGGCAATCCGGCTGGCTTTATGGGCGAACAAGGGCGAATAATGCCGCCAGTAGAGCCGCTGTGCCAGTACAAAATGCTCGGGGTAATGTTCAAATGCCAGGTCATGAATCACGAGGCAGGTGGGTACTTTGGTGCTCAAAGACATGAAACTGTCCGGAGAGAGAAACAGGTCGATTTTGTATTTGCGCAGCATAAACGGTATGCTCCACTCAAACCAGATATAGAATAAAACAGGATGCCGCGCCTGGGGATGAACCACCACCGGCGTAACATTGGGCGCAAAAACAAATAATGGATCGTAAGGCCTGTCGAAAAAGAAAACGAAATCATGTTCGGGATGATCCCGCACGATGCGTTCCAGTGTCTGATAAGTAAACCAACCTATACCCTCCAGCTTTCCTTTTAACAGTAAACGTGTATTTACAGCAATTCGCATACCTTATGGCGACAAAAATATACTTTTACTGCTTTATTACAGTCTAAATTAAGCGATGCGGCGGTTTTTTGTAAAAAATATTCTTTTTGTAATAGCAGTTAATATATTGGTAAAGCCAATATGGGTGCTGTTTATAGACCGCGTAGTGCAAAACAGGGTGCCTTCGGCATCATATGGTACTTATACCGCTTTATTGTCCCTGAGTATCATTTTCCAAACATTGCTCGACTTTGGCATCAGTAGTTATAACAGTCGCACAATAGCTCAAAATCCCGATAAGCTGAAAACAGTGTTTCCGGCAATGCTGTCAGCCCGGCTTGTGCTGATGCTGCTCTATACCTTCCTGGCATTTATTTATGGTTACAGCATTGGTTACAGGGGCTGGGAACTTACCCTGCTGCTGGGGATACTGATGATACAGTCGCTTAATTCGTTGGTGTCGTTTATCAGGAGCAATATTGCAGCGCTGCACCGGTTTAAAACCGAAGGTATTTTATCTGTTACCGACAGGCTGCTGATGATTATTATTTGCGGTTTCCTGCTTATTTACCCTGCAACAGCCCTGTTATTCAGTATACAATGGTTTGTTATAGCGCAGATTGGTTGTTATTTTTTCGCTGCGGCATTGGGGTATTTTATTTTAAGACGGATTGGTAAAATAAGATTGAAATTTTCGTTTAACGGTCCGGAGATATTCGGAATAGTAAAGCAAAGCTTCCCATATGCCTTATTGATATTGCAGATGTCGGTATACAACAGGGCAGATGTGATGATCATGGAGCGCATATGCCCCGATGGCAAGGTGCAGGCAGGCATATGGGCGGCGGCGTTCAGGTTGCTGGACCAAGCCAACATGTTCGGGCTGATGTTTGCCACTATATTGCTGCCGATGTTCGGGCGGATGCTGGCGCAGAAACATGATGTAAACCAGATAGTAAAACTATGTGTGAACATTTTACTGCCGCTATCGTTTATGGTGGCGATAGCCGGCATTTTTTTCAGTGGCGAAATAATGCACCTGCTTTACCATTCGGCTAAACTCTATAGCGACCCAGTAATGGCACAGAAGTACAATACGGTTTTTGCGATATTGATAGCATCCTTTCCGGCATGGTGCCTGATGTATGTATACTCTACACTGCTTACCGCCAATGGTAGCCTGAAAACGCTTAATATCATTGCTTTTGCAGGGGTAATCATCAACCTTGCGCTCAATTTTTATCTGATACCTAAATACGAAGCCGAGGGTGGCGCAGTTACATCCCTTGTTACCCAAAGTTCGCTTGCCATTGCCTTTATCATTTATGCCTCCCGGATTGTGAAGCTTCCCATTAATATAAAATGGATACTGGCACATATAGGTTATCTGATCCTGATTCTGGGTGTGGGGTATGGTATAAACCTGATAATGCATAATGCCCACTGGCTGCTGCAGGTATTGGTTTTCATGCCTGTTTGTATGGTGTTTATGTTTGTATTCCGGTTTGTGTCGGTAGGCAGTGTGAAGCAAATGATGGCGAATACGGAGAAGGGGTAGGTGGATTTTTTACGATATACCTCAGGAATATAATTACTCGTTTATTTAAGCTATTCGATTCCCAGTACTTTGGATGTAACCAATCAAAACAATTTTGGGAAAATTTTGTATTGGAATTTTTCCATCTGGCTTAATCGCTGTTCTATTGTTTTCCATTTATAACTGCCTGAAATCATATGCAATGGTTCTTTAAAATTAATATCATCATAGTAAAACAGCGCTTTCAGGATAATGAGGGGATTCCTGGGTTGATATTTTTGCTGATATGCTTTTATCATACTTTCAAATGACAGGTAAGCAGACAAGCAGGCAATATCAACAAAGTCCTTAAGTCGTGTGCCGTTTCCAATAATTGCATTAAACTTCATAGCAGCTATATCTTCCAGACTGGCAAGACGGATATTTTCCAAAATCAAAAGATCGGAAACCAAAGGGTAGCTATGGGAAATCAGATCAACCTGAATATTGTCAATCTGCCCTTTAAGTGTATTTCTATCAATAAAACTAAGCTTTAAGTTTCTATTCGTTTCAAGATAGGTAAGCAGTTTATTTTCTTCAAATGATTTCAGGCTAAAAAGATCAATATCTATGCTAATTCTATGCCCGATCTGTAAAGAAAGGGCCGTGCCACCAACCAGGAAAAAATCGTTCAGATTTTCATCCAGCATTAATTGTTTCAGGAGTTCCAATGTGCCTGATGAGACTGTCTCTTTATGTAACATTTCAGTTCGGATAAAGGTATTTCAAATTGCCTACTTACAAAATTCATATCCTTAGCATTCAGGTAGGGCAATTCCTTTATTGCTGCTTTCATTCCATCCTCGCCATAAAGGTTCAAAGCAGCATACCAGTCGTCAGGCCAGCCACGCTCAACTACCCGTTGCACAACGACACTCCGCATCTGCTGATAGTCGAAATCAGTCAGGTTATATTCCCAGAGCAAAGAGGGATTAATTTTTGCTTCTGAGTGCTGTTTGTAGTCGGAGAAATACATTAGAATACCTTACTTTTTATTTTACTTAAAGATACGAAATTAACGGTTGAAATCCTATTTTTTGCAGGATTATTGACTACATTCATCTAACATTCTTTTCATAAATAAAATTGCTGCCATCGAAGGTGTAAACCAGGTATTTATTAGTAATCTGCTCATTATATAGACCGCTTACTATTGGTATAAAAAATTGCTTATGGTCTTTACTGAGGTGCATAACGGGTGTTTCACCTTGTATGCTTCCGGAAACGGAATTGTAAGAATAACTGATGATTTTCAGGTTTTGGGTTGATGTTTTAAAGAAAGGTATTTGTATCAATTCATTATTCACTATTCTTAAAGCAATAACAATCATACCCCGCTCACTGGTCGACTCTACACTACTGCCAATAAGCAGGTAAGTTGTTGTGTGATCATTTGCTTTTATTGGCACCATCTCATCAAAATAATAGCCACCTTCAGAATAAATCATATGCCCACTTGAAGCAATTGAATCAGAGAGATCAAGGAATTCTTCAGTTTTTATTCCATTTCTGGTTTGATAAGCGGCTAAAGAATTGTAGCGGCGCATAGAACCTCCAAGGCGGGAGTCCCAGGAGTAAACTTTTATTTTATTATCGGCAGCAATTGCCAAATCCAGGCCATTTTGTTCTGCAAATGGGAATTTTGTCGAAACTGGCAAGCTGGCACTAACTTTTCTCAGGAAGCTATCCAGTTTATTATTGGCATCAGCCAATGAATCATCCTTACTTTCTATATAATCATACTCAGCCCAATAGTTCACTTTATTAAGGAGTGCTGCAATTTTCGAATCTATTTTGGAAACGGACTGTGCATGAGAGTGAGGTACTGTAACAAACAGAAAAATCACTAGTGGCAAGAAGGTTGTAATTGACTTGAACATTGCCAAGTTCTTTAATTTCTCAACGGCTTACCGGTAGTCAATATACTTTGCAACCGCTCTAAAGTCTTCTTTTGACCGCAAAGACTTAGGAAGGCTTCCCGCTCCAAATCAAGCAGGTACTGCTCGGTAACTATTGTAGGTTGAGTCAGATCTCCGCCACACATTACCCAGCCAAGTTTTTCGGCAATTAGTTTGTCGTAGTCAGAGATGTAGTTGCCACGCCACATGCCGTGTATGCCGGAGATTAATCCGCCCAGGCCGCCACGGCCCTGCACTTTAATATCAAGCTTTGGTGTGGGTTGGGTATAGCCTCTTTCATGCATCATGAGGATGTTTCTTTTGGCATCTGCAATACGTCGATCGGGGTTAACAGAGATATTATCATATCCTGGGCGTAGGATGAAATTTTCAAATGCCTCATGTGCTGATGTGGATACTTTTGCAGTTCCTACATTGATGAACAACTGCTGCAGGAAATTAGTTTCGATGTCTTCTTTTATGTTCCTGGCCGATGCACGAACAGCCATTTCTTTGGTGCCACCACCGCCGGGTATCAATCCCACACCTACCTCTACAAGCCCTATATAGCTTTCTGCTGCCGCCTGCACCGAATCGGCATGAAGGCACATCTCGCAACCACCACCCAGGGTGAGGCCATGAGGTGCAACTATTACCGGTATGCTGCTGTACCGAAGCCGCATTGTAGTGTTCTGGAACATACGGACGGCCATATCCAGCTCGTCATACTCCTGCTCTGCGGCAAACATAAATATCAGGCCCACATTGGCGCCAGCGCTGAAGTTAGCACCGGTATTGGCGAGTATAAGTCCTTTATATTTTTCCTCAGCAATAGCTACCGACTTCTGCACACCATCCAGCACTTCACCACCAATGCTGTTCATTTTGGTATTCCATCGCAGTGTTACCACATCGTCACCTATATCGTAGAGTTTACAAACACTGTTTTTCCAAACTACTTTCTCATCCAGATGCTCCAGTATTATGAATGAGCCCATACCTGGTATAGGCAGGTAAGCCTGTGTGCGGATATCATAATACTTGCGCTGGCCACCCTCGGTTTTGTAGAATGAAGTGATGCCTTTGTCGATCATCTGCTGCACCCAGGGTGCAACTTCGTATCCACCTGTCTTCATCTGGTCCAGTACCTTTTTCACACCCAGTGCATCCCAACTTTCAAAAGCGCCGATCTCCCATCCGAACCCTGCTCTGAGGGCATCATCTATTTTATATAGTTCATCGCTTATCTCGGGAATGCGGTGCGATACATAGGCGAAGAGAAGATGGTGAAATTGTTTGTAAAATTCACCGGCTTTATCGGTACCATTATAGAGCACTTTCAGCCTTTGGGCGAGATCATCAACAGGTTTTGCGGCTTCGATTGTAGCAAACTTTGTTTTCACCTTAGGCCCATATTCCATGGTATCCAGGTTCAGGGTAAGGATCTCTGATTTTCCTTTCTCCTTGCCCGCCGAAGCTTCAGCAGAGGAGGGTCCATTCACCTTTTTGTAGAACCCCTGGCCTGTTTTATCTCCCAGCCATTTATTCTCAATCATTTTTTCGAGAAACGACGGCATCCTGAAAATGTCTTTAGCCTCATCGTTGGGTGCATTGGCAGGCAGGTCTTTGGCTACATGTACCAGTGTATCGAGGCCTACCACATCTCCTGTGCGGAAGGTGGCAGATTTTGGCCGGCCCAATACCGGGCCTGTAAGGGCATCTACCTCATCTACGTTCAACCCAAGCTGCTGCATGGCTTTGAACACTGCCATAAAACCAAATACACCTACCCGGTTGGCAATAAATGCCGGAGTGTCTTTGCATAGCACAGTTGTCTTACCCAGGAAACGCTCACCGTAATCCATCAGGAAGTCTATAACCTCCGGCTTGGTATTAGGGTCTGGAATTATCTCAAGCAATCGCAGGTACCGGGGCGGATTAAAGAAGTGGGTACCACAAAAATTTTCCTGAAAATCCTGGCTCCTGCCCTCGCTCATCAGGTGGATGGGTATGCCCGATGTATTGGTTGTAATAAGTGATCCCGGCTTGCGGTATTTTTCAACCTTATCAAAAGTCTGTTGTTTTATATCCAGTCGCTCAATGACCACTTCTATGATCCAATCACAGTCGGCTATTTTAGGCAGGTCATCATCAAAGTTTCCGGTCTTTATGTTGTTGCTTACATCCTTTGTATATGTTGCTGAGGGTTTGCTTTTCAGTGTAGCCTGCAGGGCATCATTTACAAGGCGGTTCCTGACGATTTTATCATTGAGTGTAAGCCCTTTCGCAGTTTCTGCATCATTCAATTTAAAAGGCACTATATCGAGCAAAAGCACCTGCACACCTATACCTGCAAAATGGCAGGCAATACGCGAACCCATTACTCCGCTACCCAGAATAGCAACTTTACGGATTGTTCTCTTCATAACAACATTCTTTAGACAACACAATTTAGTGAGAAATCACCGATGTGCAGTTATGAATAGTCTAAATCTTAACAATAGCGAATAATATAATTCCATCAGGAATTAGTTATTCATAAAAATGCTTCTTCTTTACTTTTTTGCAATATCCTTAGCTGAAGTGAATTTTACAACAGCATTCTGTTTGGCAGGCAATGAATGGAGGTATTCATATATGGCTCCAAGGTCTTCTTTGGTCATGCCGGCATACATATTCCAGGGCATGATGGTATTGAATGCCCCTTTTTCAACAAATGGCGCTTTATAGTTTGAATCTCCGTATGCTTTGAAGCGGTTAATGAAAGCTTCCTTAGTCCAGTTGCCAATACCAGAATTTGCATCCGGAGTAATATTGGATGAGCGAACTATAGAACCATCTGGTAATGGAAACTCCCTGCCACCACTGTAGGC
Organism: uncultured Bacteroidota bacterium; assembly: GCA_903904855.1. Taxonomy (GTDB): domain Bacteria; phylum Bacteroidota; class Bacteroidia; order Chitinophagales; family Chitinophagaceae; genus Nemorincola. The sequence continues at coordinate 12,188 of CAIVEH010000212.1, forward strand.
CAATGACTGAATGATCTGTCCATGCTCATCCTTAGTGTGGCAGTCGATACAATCTGTGGCATTGGCGAGATAGGCGCCATATTCTTTAACTGACGAAGGGTCTGGCTTTTTACCATGTGTTGCTTTAGCAGGTATGGTGTTCAGAATGATATTCATCGGAAAGTCGGCCACAGACTGTGGCACGTCATTTTGGATCGGTGCAAAAGACCGGATGTAAGCAATAATGCAATTAATATCTTCAGGGTCCATAGTACCATAATGGGTATAGGGCATAATAGGAAATATTGCTCTCCCTTCCTTAGTAACCCCTGTAGTAATAAGCCTGAATAGTTCACCATCTGTGTAGCGGGAAATACCATAAGGAGTAATATTCCGGGAATAAAATTTACCGGGAAAACCAAATTTCTGGTCAAAAGTTTCACCACCCTTACCAAGCGTACCATCAACCATTGGACCAGCAAATTTTGTCCAGTCGCGCGTGGAGTGGCAATCAACGCATAGAGTTATGTGATTGGCAATGTACTTACCCCGTTCTATCCGTTCAGGTGTTCTTTCAACTTTCAGGTCAGGAGCAGCGCCTACATTGGGCAATGCAGTTTTCACATACGTGATCAACCCGGCACCGCAGATTATAATAACCAGCAATAAAATTCCCAGAATTTTGAATACTTTTTTCATTTTTTAAGTTTTGATTTGATGGCAAAACAAAAATATAAAAAGAAAGAATAAATCAAAATATCCAGTTAAAATTTTCTTTATTCAGATTTACTAAGTTAACTGCTATGATCGCATACAATAACCCACTTGCCCTTAATTTTCCGGAATAATAATGTAAAACTTCCATCAACATTACCGGCGGTGCGGGTTAGGGCCCACTTGCCAATCACAAAATAATAATCATCTGAAAGCTTTTCCATACTGACAACCGTAGTTTTGAGGTGCCCCACGTGGGCAGCATCAGGATAATGTTCTTTATAGCGGTTTAGTGTTGCTGTATACCCATAAGTTGGCCCCTTTGAACCTATAAACATCAGGCTGTCGCTCTCCCAATATCCCTTCATATAGCCATCTACATTACCATTGTTCCAGGCGGTTACCTGTGTGAAAAGGATTTTGCGGATGGCAGCTATATCAGGATCGGCCTGGGCGTGCACCTTGAATGTGAACAAGCAAATAAAAAGACTAAAAATTGAGAGCTGTTTCATATTTTTCAGTTGAGTAAATAAATCTTTAATTGTACACATCAGATGTGGAAATTAGAATGCGAACACAGGCTAAAACTAACTAATAGCCCAAGTGCACCACCCACTAAAACATAGGCAGCGGTTTTCAACTTCTTTTTGTTGGATTCAACAGCACCGACTAGCAGCATAATAAGGCCAATGACTATAGTAAGGCCGCCACCTAAAAGAAATAGAATTCCAAATTCTAACATAAAGTTGTTTTTTGGTGTTGTTTCATCTTAAAAACATTCTGCAAATCCAAATGTAACAAAATTAAGTGCAAAACACTATGCGGTCAGCTCAGAAGATGCATTACAGAACAAAAATACAATTGGAATTTGCTTCACACTATAACAGAGATTGAGCATAATGTAAAACTGTATAATAGGGTAAGAGCGCCGTACAATAATATTTTAGGCCCTCTTCTGACTTTAGGCTTATCATAAGCTTCTGATATTGTAACTACCAAACCAGCGAGTATTATACCTAAACCCAGAATAAGCGCACCTATACCTAAATACACAAGTAAATTCAAAATTGCCTTTTAATGATCAGACGATTGTTTGCCTTTTATTTCATTCAATAGTAGCTCTTTTTCATCCCGATAAAAAAGATTCATGGTCTCGAAAGGTATTATTCTGCCATCCTTACTGACTATATGGACACATGATTTTTTGATTGTCCGCACATCAAAATCATAGGCATCAATAAACCGCATAATAATTATACGGAATAAATTTTCGTATGCCAAACCCGGCGCATAAATCTGGGGCAGGCAGCAAAGCAACTGATGCATATCTTCGGTAACCTTATCTACCGAAATACCAGTGCTGAAGATTTTGATGAGGTGCTCATGCAGCTGGGTATCCTGCTCGTAAACGATGGTGTTTTTTGAGGTATTATCAAGCAGCACTGGTGGATCAATGTAACGGGTAAGGGGAAAAACGTTACCGTTCAGTTTCAGGGCATAGCCCATTGCAAGCGCATCTGGGTTGCAGGGAACGGGGATAATATCGTTAGGTTTAAAAACATTGGTCTGGTTAAGGATACCATCCCGAACTTCGGTAAGCGTCATCCTGTTTTTATCGGGGTTATGTTCAAACCTGCCTGCTATCTGCACCGGCTGAAATGTTACACCTCTAACGCACTTTTGTTTCAGGGCATAATCAATTATCGGACCGATCTCATCATCATTCAAGCCTTTCTGTACAGTAATAACCAGGGTTGTTGAAAGGTTGAGTTCATTGAGTTTTTCAATCGCCTTAATACGGATATCAGTGAGGTCTTTACCGCGTAATTGCTCCAGTACTGCAGGCCTGAAAGAATCGAATTGGAGATACAATTCAAAGTCAGGCATATAGGTAGCCAATCTTTCGGCAAAACCAGGATCCTGGGCTATTCTTATCCCATTGGTATTGAGCATCAGGTGTTTTATGGGCTTGCTTTTGGCGATATCCATGATCTCAAAAAACTGAGGGTGCAGTGTTGGTTCGCCGCCACTGAGTTGCACCACATCGGGCTTTCCCTCGCTGGCTACTATAATATCGAGCATCCTTTCCACTTCCTCCAGCGTGCGGTGCCTGCCATAATGCGGCGATGACATGGCATAGCATGTGGGGCAAGTAAGGTTGCAACGGTCTGTAATCTCAACCAGTGTGAGGCAGCTATGTTGTTCATGATCGGTACATAAGCCACAATCATAAGGGCAGCCGTAATGAACAGGGTTATTAAATTTCAGCGGCGTTTCGGAAGGTTTATTGTAATTGCGGATGTTTTTGTAGTATTCAATATCGGTAGCAATAATCACTTTATGAAAGCCATGCTCCGGGCATGTTTTGAGCATATATACCTTGCCTTCTTCGAATACAATTTTGGCATCAATACGCTTCAGGCAAACCGGGCAAAGGCTGATGGTGAAGTCGTAATAAGTGTATTTTCTAACGGGCATAATATCTTTTTGAAATGATCAATAAACGAGGATGAACCATATACCGGCTGTACCAGATCAGCGCAGCAATACAGGCAAGCTGAATGGAACCTAAACCAAGAAAATACCGCCATCCGGGTTTTATAAAATCAAGGAGAAAACGGAATATTACGTAAGCTATTAAAAATATTTTAAACAATGCACCTTGCTGCAATACAAAATGCTTTTTAAACCAAGCCAGCGATATCCAGAGTAGTGTTAAAAACAGAATTTCATAGAGCGTTACGGGGTGCCGCGTAACTCCATCTCCAAGGTCCATTGCCCAAGGTAATTTTGAGGGGAAGCCATATGTTTCTTCATAAATACCTGCCGAGAAACAGCCTATGCGGCCAATGATCATACCCAATAACAATGGGAAGGTAAACAGATCCCCGCTGTTCTGGCGCTCTTTCAATAGTTTTTTTACAAGCTCTACACCAATAAGCCCGCCCAGCAGTCCACCAACCAGGGTTTTATTGCCATAAAAATAAACCCAGAAGGACCGGGCAGCCAGCCATGCGGGCAAATCTTCGAGTGAACCAAGAATTCGGGAACCCAGCACAGCACCCAAAGCCGCAGAGGATATTATCAATAATCTGTTTGTGTGTTCTATGGTATCGCCATCTGTTTTTTTCAGGTAGAGATAGTACCGGAAAGCTATAAAAATTCCCAGGAATTCAAACAAACCATGCAGAAGGATTGTTTGGCCAAAGACGTTTATGCTGAAAGGGAAATGCAAGAGGAGTATAAACTTGATGCAGAATAAAAGTACATTGAATTTTTAACAACTTTCGAACCCGTTTATTTAGTAAATTTGCAATAGTTTTTACTTAGTCTTCATTCGCTAAACCGGGGCCGACTGGTTTAGGCAGCATAGAACAGGGTGGGTGCAAGCATCGTGAGTAGTTTATTTTAGTTTTTGAATTGTAGCTATTTAGTTTAATAATTTCGTATCAACCTTCAAGACCGGGGTCGACTTGGCTTAGAGCAAAAGCTGGGTGGGTTGCAGGCTTTATGAGTAGATATTTTTTCTTTTGATAGTGCATAAACCTTCAAAACCGGGGCCGACTGGTTTAGAGCAAGAGTAGGTTGAGAAAAGCTAAAATGTAGTTCTTTAATAATAGTACCTATTTTCAAAACCGGGGCCGACTGGTTTTGACAGCATAGAGCAGGGTGGGTGCAAGCATGTCGTGCGTTGAATAATTAGCACGTTAATCTGAATACTCAAAATCTATAAGGCGAATATTCTTACGCCATGGCTGCCTAATCAGAGATTAGACACCCTTTATAGCCGCCGGGAAGGCTGCCAGTTGCCGTCCCCGCCGCCGAATCAACAAATAACCGGATAGGCTTGTGTTCGTTGCGC
>CAIVEH010000213.1 GCA_903904855.1 uncultured Bacteroidota bacterium
AGTACACTATTCGCAGATTTTACGCCTCGTAAAAAAGAAAAATAACTTCGCAATATGGTGTACTTTATTTAATCAACATCACTTATGATAACTCAATATCAGGTTTTATCTTTAATAAATTATTAGTTGCTTCGCCAATAATTTCCAATTCTCTTTCAATGGCCCGGCGTTTGGTAATATTTTCTGCAAATTCCCAAAAAACCCTGCTCCCACCCAAATGCACATCAATGTGAAATACAGCCTGCTCTATATCTTTAAGCAATTTCAGTTCTTCCTCCGTCATATTAATTGTACTTTATGCCTGTTGATGTTCTGAACAAGGAAAGGATTTTTAAGCGTTTTTTCGGTGACAAGGTCTACCCCTTTTTTAAGCAGCGCCTCAAGAGCATCTGCGAGGGCAAAATAATTATCGGCATAGGTAACATAGTTCATATCTTCCGGAAAGCTGATAATGAAATCAACATCGCTATTGGCATCCATGGTGTTTTTTGCAGCGCTGCCAAACAGGTATGCGCTTTTTACACCATATTGCAACATAAGTTGTCTGATCTGCGGCAGATTTTGCTCCACTATTTTTTCCACACGATAAAATTAAAACAAATATTGAGACATCCGTTTAAATTCATAAATTACCTAAACAAGCGGCTTCACAACTCCCATGATTATCTCATCAGCCTTCCTTCTTAAACGAAAGCCAAAAGAGTGTATGCCGCTCTGATCAGGTGAGGGCTGGATATTTAAAAGACAAAAGAGAGGAGATAAGCACTAATGCCCCACCAGGTGGTTATTTACCATTACCTGCCCGTCGGGGGCTTTTGAGATTACCAGTGAGCTGGCGGGCCTGAGCAGGAGCTCATCGAGGGCTATGTAGGAGGGGTTTGGGGTGTTCATGAGCTTGCAGCGTATTTCGCGGGTGCTGTGGTAAATATAAAAGTACTTGCCTGCCCGGTACCACATGCCTTTGTTGTCGGTGCTCTGGCGGGTAAGTACATCGGCAGTGGTTTCTTTGCGGCTGCCGCCATCTATGAGCTCCAGGCTGAAGTTGGGGGCGCGGGGGTCGTCGTTGTGCAGCAGAAACCAGCACGAGAATTCGTAGAGCTCGCTGTCCTTTGGTGGGTTGACAATTGGTATCGTGGCTATTATGCCGCTGTCTGAGGCTATAGCAGGCATACCACCAGCGCCAAACAGATGTGGTGCAGTGGCATTGGAATCGAAGTGATCTCTAAAAAAGGTGCCACCAGCGGCTATTAAAGTATCGGGGTGGTGCATGAAGGGCAGAATGCTGCTTACGGTTTCCATATGCTGTTTGTCGCTGGCAGCTATGCGGTCGGGGTAGCAGGCATACACATAGCACTGCGAGTAGTGGCCTATAAAGTCGCTTGCAGCAAGCAGGTATTTCTGGTCTTCGTTCAGGGTGTCTTCATCAAAGCGCATCAGCAGGAAGGGCTTATTGCTGCCGATATCCTTAAGGAGGGGCTTGTCGGCAAATGGCCCTGCGGCTATCTTCACCTGCTTTTCGGCCTGCCCCCACGATGAGCGCGACATCATCACATTGATCATGGGTATATGCAGCTGCAGCGATGCCTTGCTGCCCAGTGTTATGAGCCAGTTGCCATAGCCCACCCACAGTTTCTCGGTACCCACATGAAAATAGGGCAACAGCAGCAGCGCCTGAAAATCGGTCTTCTTAAAACTATGATCGGCCAGAAAGCCTTCCCAGTTCTGCTCGTGGGTGGAGAACATCATGTCGTAATTGTAGGAGCCGAATTTGGAGAGTCTGCGCGAATACTCCACATATCCCGATGCCTCCCACGCCCATATGGCCATTGCCGCTATAATGACCGCATAACCTGCTACCGCCCTGCCGGTGGCCTGCAACCGGGCATAGAAAGTATAGATAACCACGGCTGTATAAACCGAAATGATGTAGTAGAATATCCAACTGAAACGGCCCAGCGACCGGAACTGCTTGAAGACAGAGAGATAATTCATCCACTCAATGTGCCAGATAAATGGTATGCCCATGCCAAACAGCAGTGTGCCGAAAGCCATGAACAGCCAAACCGGTGAAAACCCTGTGCCTATATATGTCGCAGCCCTTTTAAGCCTGAAACTCTTTATCAGCACAGCCAACAGGCAAAAACCAATAGTGAGAATGGTTACCATACCTACATAGGCATAGCCCTCGCCGCCATCGCTGATGCGGCTCTTCAGATTGGTTTGCATCAGGGGTTTCCATACCGGCGAGTTGAAGGAGGTTACTAATTGCTTGAGCCGGGTGCAGGTTTCGTAAAGGGTATTGAAGGGCGTTACGGGGCGGTCGGTGATGGGGTCGGTCAGTTTCATAACCACAGCTACTACCACCAGCACCCCTATTACACTGGCAATAAGGGGCAGCACATGTTTGAGTTTCTGCAGCAAGCCCAGGCGGGTGAAGAGGATGTAGCCCGCCGAGTAGGCAAATACCCATACCAGCATCACTGCCGCATAATATGGGTGCATAAATGCAGCTATGCACCCTAGTGTAAAGAAATAGAGGCAATAGCGCCAATGTGGCCTATCGGTATACAGTATGGTCCAGTAAAAAAGCATGGGGATAATGCAGGTATAGGATAGTGCATAATGGCCCTGCAGCTTGAGCAACTGGGGAGTGAATATGCCGATGAGGCCGGCAAAAAGCATAGCCGCAAGGGGGGCCAGCCTGAACCGGGTGAGGATTTTATAAATGAAAAGGATAGAAACCACATAGCTCAATGCTATAAGCCACCAGAGAATGCTGAGGGCCTGTGCAATGGTTACACCTTTAAAAGATGACAACAGAACGGATAGTACAGGTTGCCCGTCGGTATATACAATATGCTCGCCATAGGGGTAATTCATACCGCCAAACCAGTAGCCAGAGCCTTGCGTGCTTTGGTAGAGGTAGGTGAAGATATTCTTTGCCCCGTCGCCGCCCAGCTCTGGTATTTCGTGCCAGGGCTGTTTCACCAATCCCGATAAAGCATAGGTAACCAGGTATACCGCAAAAATAGTTGTTGCCAGAAACCAGATGATTCTTTGTGTTTTTCCCATCAGGTATTATTTGAACAGCAGCTTGACAAAGTTGAGCAATTCAGGCAATAATATACGATAATCCATTTTACGGAATTGAACATTTTCGTTCAGCGCCACCGGGATGGGTTTTACTCTTAGATTTCGCCCTTTATAGCAGTTACGCACAAACTCCAGGTCGAACAGATACCTGTTGATGGTGGTCTGCAGAAACAGGGGGGCTACGCTACGCCTGAACCCTTTAAGGCCGCATTGTGTATCGGTTACCGGCATAGAAAGGAACACCCGTATCATAAACCGCAGAAAATGGGAAATGGCTTTGCGCAGAAAAGGCACATGGGCGTAATAACTGTCGTTTTTAACACCCAGGCCCACATCGTACTCATCATTTTTAAGGCCGTTGTAAACCGCCATCAGGCTATCGATGGTATAGGGGAAGTCGACATCTGTATAGATAATAAGGTCGCCCGATGCTGCAGCTACCCCCTGCCTGATGGCATATCCTTTGCCCATGTTTTCATCGTAGGTTATTACTTTAATGGTCCTGATAGTTTTTTCAAGAAAAGCCAGGGCATCAGAATAATCCCTGCTTCCCCTGCCATCCATTACCACCAACAGTTCGGCCTGCGCACCAGAAAGCCTGCAAAATTCATAATAACGCTCATATATAACCTGCTCCCAACCGGGAGGCGGATTATAGCAAGGTAAAACAATGGATACGAGCATCGGGGACAAAGGTAACCTTTATTATAAAAGACGGTAGAGGGCAAACAAATTTGCCAATGTAAGTAACGAACGTTGACCTGTTTTATTACTTTTAGAGAGTTAAAAAACGGCATTCTGTTTCAGAGCCAAAGAAATAAATTAAATCACTGCCCCAGGCAGCAATAAATGTTTGATTTTTTTAAGAACAGATGGGTATTAATTACAGTGCTCCTGATATTTGCCCTGTTTAAGATACCCAACCTATTGCTCCCCTTCTACTGGGACGAGTCAAGTCCGTATGTACCGGCAGTAAGGCAAATGTATCATAATGGGTTAAGCCTGCTTCCCAATGCTCTTGACGCTAATCTGTCGAGGGGGCATCCTTTATTTTTGCACTTCTTTTTTGCGTTATGGATTACTATTTTCGGCAATTCCAATTTCGCACTGCATGCCTGTGCCTTATTTATTTCCCTGCTTTTCCTTATTACCATTTATGAAACAGGGTTACGGCTTTTCAATCAGCGGGTGGCAGTTCTGGCATTGCTGCTGATAGCTACCTACGTGCCGTTTTTTGTACAGTCGTCATTTGTTTTACCCGAAGTTTTGGTGGCCTTCCTGGCTTTTTTGAGTATTGGTCTTTATGTAAAGGAGAAATATTTACTTTCAACACTAACTTTAACTGCCTTGTTTTTCACCAAGGAAAGCGGCATGATTGTGGGTTTTGTGATGGGTACAGATGCGCTTATTGCGCTGTTTAATTCAAAAACCGAAATCCGGAAACGGTTGATCAGGCTGTTGCCTGTCACCATAGCGGGTTTCTTCATAGGCCTGTTCTTTATCATTCAGAAATTATTGCGGGGGTGGTATGTTTTCCCTTTCCATACAGACTCCGTTTTGCTGAAATGGGATGCCATATGGGACAGATTCGGTACGGGGGTGATCCATGCTGATTTTTGCATGAATTCTGAATATATCCTGTTCCTTGCCCTGCTCGTGTATTCAGTTATTTTCCTGGTAAAAAACAAATCAATTAAGAATATCACACCACTCTCGCTGGCAGTGCTAATTGTTATCGCGTGGTTCATGGAAACCTCAAGGATCATTCGCCTGGATGGAAAAGGGTCAATTTACTATATCGGCACTTACCTGATTTTCTTCACATTCATAATCCTGTATCTGCGCCTACTTTTTTTCTTTGCCAAAAAAGAGTTTCTTGCAAGCCATGTCGAGAGGCGGTTCGTAATACTGATAGGCCTTTTTATATTGTGTTTATCGTTATTTTCATCTGTTCTTGTTTTTATTCCGCGTTATGTCCTGGCCAATGGAATTGCTGCATTATTTCTGCTTGCAGTGTTTTTCGATATTCTGATCTCGCATACTTCAGATAAGCTGTATTATCCTCTGATAATTGTTATTATGGCTACGGCATATCTCTCCTTCAGGGGCAGTAATAGCTGGGGCGACGAAGAGATGGGGTTTACAAAAGGTGTAAAGACCCAGGTGGCCGAAGTTGAGTTTATGGAAAAAAACAATTTTTATGACAAGCATATCTACGTCAATTCCTACATGGGTTATACCCATCTCAGAGATCGGGATTGCGGATTTTTAAGCTCAAAGAAGAACTTTAAATACACAGGATTCGACCTGATGCCGAATACTGATGTTGTAATATGGGACAATGTAGAGAACTTCAATGCATCTCCCGGATTCCTGGCCAATAATCCTGATTTTATACTGATCAAGAAAATCTCTTACGATGATAAGTGGGCAGAGATTTATTGTAGAAAACAGAAGTAGAATTATCGCTCTATCTCAGATCAAATACATAAATATCGTCAGTTTTGCCAATAGGTTTAGTCATGTATGGCATGAATAGTTTATTATGAAGATAACCGGTATCGTTTACAATAAGGTATTTAGCGCCATGATCTTTAAAATGAGATAAAGTAATGCCTATATCATCAAAAAAACTGGTATACCCCGGGTTGCCAAATGCAACCAGCGTAACATTTGGTGTAATATCCGGAATAGATATTATAGTATCTGATGTTGAAATACCTATTTTTCTAAGGTAAGTTCCTGATTCAAACATACTCCTTTGCTTATAGGTCAATTCAGTATCAGTATACCGCCTGTGTTGCTCAGCCATATTATGGGCCACACTTATTACAACCATTAAAACCAACAGAGAAGATACTATATATACTGCTGCCTTAGGCAACTTAGCTGCCACCTTCTCAACGTACCAGTTTAGCACCGTAATAAATAAAAAGGTAGGGGCTATAACGTTAATAAGCTGATAATAATCAAGGTCGGCAAATGCCTTGAACCAGAGAACGGTATAGCTGAAACTGCCGAGAATAAGGAAAAGGGTAAAAAATTTCAGAAAACTGTCTAATGATTTCCATTTTACAATATAGATAATACCTAACAGTACCATAAAACACATTATGACCGGATGCTGATAACCGGGGCCCCAGTTATCCTTCATACGCCAGCCTATGGTATAAAGGATATCTGTTTTCGACATATCCCAGATGGGGTAAATACCCAGAAGGTTGAGTGTATTGTGGTTAACTGCATTGTACCAATTGGCATATTTATACCAGCCAACCAGGCAAAGCCCAATGACTACTGAACCGATAAGGATAGGAATGATTCTGCGGTCCCTTCGCTTGCAAAAAACAACATCTTTGGCACCTACGCCAAGGTAGGCCAGCCAGAGAAGTCCGCCATCAGTAGGCTTCAGGAGTACTGAAAAAATAAAGAAGATGGTACTGGCCAGTAGATATTTCTTCAATGAAGTGTTTTCATATCTCAATAAGTAGTAAAGCCCCCCAAAAGAAAGTGCAATGCCCGGAACATTTGGTAAAACATTCAGGGCATAGTAATAAAAATAAGGGGTAGTAGCCAGAATGATAACAGGTAAAACGGCAGCAACTGAGTTTTTAATAAAATGCTTTGTACATCCTAATAAATAAAACATGCCGACCAAATAACTTAAAAATGTAAGTCCGCGCAGCACCCAGAAATGCACTCCGAAAATATGAAATAACTTAGCTGCAATATAATAAAATACAGGAATTTCGCTGATTGACCTGCCCTCATCAACCACCAGATTATAAAATGAAGGCTGCAGCAAGGGGCTGTTTTTAGTAAAGTAATTCATAGTGTAGGCCACACAATCTGCCTGGCGCCACTGATGGATACTGCTGGGAGGATAATTGATTACATGCCAGCCGTCGGCCACAAAAAAGGCCAGCAGAATCAGCAATAACAATAAAACCTGCGGGTATTTATTTGCCCATTGAATCATTACTAACTATATTATTTTAGAACCATTACAGATAAAAACTTTGATCAAAACATTTATTCATAAAAAATTTTTAATCCAGTATATAACTGGTAACCTTATTGCCAACCAGTCAGACATTGACATCACATGACCTCCTCGATTTAATGGGATAAACCTGGTTGGCACACTATAACTCATCAATGAATCGTACAATTCCTGAGATTGTGAAAAAAACACCAACGGATCAGCGGTACCACCTATTATTACTGTAGGCACTGCTGTTTTTGCATAATAAACCGGACTAGCATCATGCCACAACTGCTTATTAGCATTATAACTACCCAATAAAACAGTAATACTATTTTGTAATGATGCCGAACTGTTACTGTCTGTAAGATTAGAAGGTCCCGAATTATCAATTACAGCTTTCACAAACTTTCCTGTGTTGCGTGAATAAGCATACATTAACGCAAGATGTCCGCCAGCGCTGAAACCGAATAAACAAACCTTATCCGGATTAACCTGCCATTCGGCCGCATGGCTATGCAGATAACTCACCACACTGTCTATGTCATCGAGTGGAGCAGGATATTTGTACTGTGAATCCAGCCTGTAATTCATATTAATAACAGCACAATTATTTTCATTAAAAAAACTATCCAGCCCATCAAGTTGAGACTTATCACCCATTATCCACGCCCCGGCATGTAGAAAAATTATGACGGGTGTGTTTATTCTATCCCGGTTTGCAGGCAAATAAACATCCATTGCCTGCTGAACAGAATCAACACCATACACAATGTTTTTATAGTTTTTGCTTGCAATATTAGCAGGAATACGAGTTTTTGCCGGAGTAACTTCATAATTCATGGCTGTCTTACATGAAAACAAGAAAAAGCTTACTAAAGCTGTCAGAAATATCTTATTTAACCTGATCATGAAGCGACTATCACCTGCTTATTTGTTTTTTTAATAACATTGCTTTTATCACCACTCCATACCCGGATATGCCCGCTGCATAAACTGCAGTTCAGCCAGTATATAACCCAGGTTTTCAGAGTGCCTGCCTTCCTTGCCGCCTTGCTGCATCCACTTGCCGGCTGGAATGTTTAGAGTGGCTTCTTCAAAAATTGCTTTCACCCTATCCAACCATAATGGTTGAATTTTGTTCAGGTCGGCTCCAATACCCTGGCGTAACGTTTCTTTATCGGTTTCATTCATCACAAACAGCTCACCGGTATACATCCAAAGCTCATCAACCGCGTATTGTATTTTTGCATGACTTTCATCGGTACCATCGCCGAGGCGCACCACCCATTCACTGCTCCAACGAAGGTGATAGGTAACTTCTTTCAGTGATTTTTCGGCAATTGCTGCCAGTGACTCATCGGAACTATGTATCAGTTCGGAAAAGAAATAATAATTGAAAGTGTCGTAAAAGAAAGAGCGGGCTATGGTATAGGCCCAGTCGTTATTGGGTTGCTCCACCAGCAGGTGGTTACGAAAATCCCATCCATCGCGCAAAAAAGCCAGGTCATCCTCGTCAAGGTTCTTGCCTGCCAGAATGGTTTCCTGAAGCGCTACGGATGAAAAAGCTTTTATTTTATTTTCAGTTGGTAACTGATTGAACTGCTCTGCTGCATATTGATATAAAGACCTTGCCCGACCCAAATGATCGAGCGAAGTATTTGTTAGTGCAATATCCTGTTCCAGTATTGGCCCATGACCGCACCACTCCCCCAGCCTGTGGCCCATTATCAATGCATCATCTGCCAGCCGCAGCGTATAGTCTAGCTTCATTTTATTCGGAATTCGGTGTTGGGTTTTTGGAATTTGTGGGTGAAATAAAATGTACAATTATTTCTTCCCAAATTAAATCCTCAACCCTATGTTTTTTTGTTATTAAATTTTGCAAAAGCAAATGTCTATAGTTCTTTTGGGCAAACCCAATCCCACAATTCCCAATTCCTGAAAACAATTACATGTACTTCACCTCATCGGGCAGGTTGTAAAAAGTAGGGTGCCTGTATATTTTATCGTTGGCCGGTTCGTAAAGTGAGTCAGCTTCGCCCGGATCAGATGCAATAATATTTTTGCTTTCCACCACCCATATGCTTACCCCTTCCATGCGGCGGGTATACACATCACGGGCATTTTCAATGGCCATCTGCGCATCGGCGGCATGAAGGCTACCGGCATGTTTATGGTCCAATCCCGCCTTGCTACGGATAAATACCTCCCACAAGGGCCATTCGTTTTTGTTTTGCTGGGTCATAATAAATGTTTTTATACTATCACCATCTATGCTAATGGCAATATTATCTTATATCTTGAAACTTTTGGTTTTTCTATATTTTTGATCTTTGATACACGACTTGCCTGGGGATTTGTTCTGATTTCTTCTAAAATTTTCATCATTCTCAGCGTGGTGATTTCATTATTATAGATGTTGCTATCTTTTGTTCTGATTGCGGTATAAATATCATCAGGCGCCAATTCCTTACCATCAATACCCAAAAGAACAATTTTTTTCTGGTTAACTGTAAGTTTGAATTTATCAAACAACCTTAAAAACTCCTGTTGCTTATCGGTATAAACAGATTTATTGAAAAAAGTAACAGTAAACCAGGATGTATTTGAATATAGTTTCGGCTTTTGCAATTCATTTTCCTCCATTAAATCAAACATGCGTTTCACTCCTTCTCCAATTTCGCGCATAAATCTGCTAATCTTGAGAATGTAAGTAATTTTTGAATTTCTGGATTCATGGCGGTTTTCCAGCGCTAACAAATCATCAACTGTTAAAGTTGATAACAACGCTCCAGGACTCCTTACTTCGATCCTGTTATCGTACACATGAACTTCTATTCCATTGTGGCTGATATAATCCCTATGTGCAATGGCATTAACCAATGCTTCGCGACATGCATTTTCAGGATAAATGTATTGTTGCTCAAACTGAGCATTTGCGCCAAATACTGTTTTATATGCGAGAAAAGGCCTTAGCGATTCCCATGATTTATACATTAGTTCCGATATATTACCATAAACCAATTCATCACTGACAACATTATATTTATCACCAGAGCCTAATTCTATACCAGATACTTTTATAAACCGCACTTTGCTATTCGGACACCATTTCTGGATATCTTTTGCAAAAAGCAACAATGCCGCTCTCCTTAATTTAAATCCGTTGACAGAATACTCCGCAAGACCGGCTTGCTGCAAACATTTCTCAATGGTCATTCCCTTTAAAAATGAATCAGCCAATTCCTGAACACGTGAAGTATCCAGGTCATTAACAGAAGCACCATCCACATATTGCCGGTCATATTCACGAGAAAGAATTTCCTGGCGCTGAAATTGCAAGTGTTTGACATTGGCAGGAACTGTTCGTTTATCTTGCCTGACCATCACTCTACCGTCGGGTAACTGGTATATCTCATTAGCTCCTTTCTCTACCTGAAAAAACAGAACAGTTTTATCGTCTATAACCAGTTTTACTGCATAATCCAACGGCAGCAACTGCCCGTGAATTATATGAGATTTAACTGCAGCCAACATAGTGTCAATTTCATCCTGCCTATGTGGCACACCGGTAATTGTGCCATCGTCTTCTACACCTATTATCAACTCTCCGCCATCGGTATTTGCAAAAGCAACCAGACCCTCGGCAATATCTTCACAAATTTTCTTAACCAGCCTTGGCTTTTTGCTATCTGGCCGTCCTTCAAAAGCAGATTTAAATTCACGAAAATCACTTTCCCCAATTAAAATGGAGTTGCGTACACGTTCACTTAAAAATAATATATCTGTCATAAATATTTAAGCAGCTTTTGCCGCTTCTGCTTTTCTTGCTTTCCTTTTCTCGGCATGCGCCATAGCTGCATCGCGCACCCACTGGCCATTTTCCCAGGCTTTTTTACGGGTTTCGAGGCGTTGCTTGTTGCATGGGCCATTGCCTTTGACTACATTCCAGAACTCGTCCCAATTGATTGGCCCGAAATCATAATGGCCTCGTTCTTCATTCCATTTCAGGTCTTTATCCGGCACTTCAAGCCCCAATACTTTGGCCTGTTCAACAGTTACGTCTATAAATTTCTGCCTTAACTCATCATTGGTCATTCTCTTGATACGCCACCGAACGCTCTGCTCTGTATGCGGACTTTCGGCATCGGGCGGGCCAAACATCATCAGGCTTGGCCACCACCATCGGTTGAAGGCATCCTGGGCCATTTTGTGCTGTACATCAGTTCCTTTGGAAAGGGTTAGCATGATTTCAAACCCCTGGCGCTGATGGAAACTTTCTTCCTTGCAAACCCTTACCATAGCCCTGGCATAAGGTCCGTAAGAAGTACGGCAAAGAGGCACCTGGTTCATGATGGCAGCTCCATCTACCAGCCAGCCTATCGCACCCATATCGGCCCAGGTAATTGTGGGGTAATTGAATATTGATGAATACTTGGCTTTACCACTGTGCAGCTGGTCGTAAAGTGAATCCCTGGTAACGCCTAGGGTTTCGGCTGCACTGTAAAGGTACAGTCCATGCCCTGCCTCATCCTGAATCTTGGCCAGCAATACAGACTTGCGCCTCAGGCTGGGGGCGCGGGTTATCCAGTTGCCTTCAGGCAGCATACCTATTATTTCACTATGGGCATGCTGTGATATCTGCCTTATCAGGGTTTTGCGGTAATCATTAGGCATCCAGTCTTTGGGCTCAATGGTAACCTCTCTGTCTATCAGGCTGTCGAAATGCTCCTGAAACGATTGAACACTCATTAAAATGAAAATTTATAACTACAAATATAAGCAGATTAATGGTTCGCCATGGCTAAAATGCAAGCATTGAGCAATAGAGATAACCTATTTAATATCTACTTTATACCACTTTCCTGCAAGGGAGACTCATTAACCGCCAAAGATGGCATCCTTGCATACAACACTACCCTGCCCGATTCTGATTTATAAACCAATTGATAGCCAGCCATTATTTCTTTATGCAATTTTCGGAATGGTTCATCCGACAGCCATTTATCCTGGTAGCACCAGAGCAAGATATAATCAATGGTAACACCTGATGTGTTTCTATAGTCATTAATTGTTGCATGAGGTGGTTGACCCTCCATTGCCCCATTAGTACAAAGGTGATGATAGGGATTGGTGGCATCCTTCCAAACCAGAGGGAAATAACCGGTATTAGCTTCGTAATTATCGAGGATAATTAATGGCTTATCTACACCCATATACTGCCATGCATGGCAGAAGAGCCAGTTCCTGTCCGTAATAACATTCCCTTTTTTATCTAATCCGCCAGGAGAAAAATCGAGCGGCAGCACTACTGAATTTGGTTTGATAAACTGCCCTGCCGAATTAATCTCCTTTACTCCATCTGATGCTGTGGCCATGCATATCATCCTCGGAATGCTTAACCCGATAAAGGCAATAAAAAACAATAGCCCGGCTCCGTTTTTCAACTTACCAGCCGGAAGTATATACCCTAAACAACTAACCATAAACAAACCCCACAAATACTGTACCCGGATGGCAAACAAACTACCGCCGAATAACTTATCGGGGAAGAACAGATAAAGGAAAAGTGCGAACAACATGCCAAGAGACAAGCCATCATATCGTTGCCAATGAAGCCCCTTTCTGAATCGCAGAATCAAGGCATAAATTATAAATCCGACCAATAAAAACCAAATCAGCCGAACCAGAATTACCTCATGGCTGCAAAGATTCACCAGGCAGTTAAAATCAGCAAATTCAAGAATCCTGTTCTTAGCGAGATGCAGTACAATGCTGCCTTCGTGAGCTTCACCAGCGGCAAAGGTTATTAAGAGTATAGAACAAGGCAACAAGCAAATAAACAGAAGGAGCAGGTTTTTAAGAACCATCCATAACCTGCCCACATTATGCGCCTCATTTGCTTCTCCGGGATCTTGACGGCTATCATTTCCAGCAACAAAATAGAATATTGAAAGGGCAGCGCAACATACGCCACCAAATGCAAAAGCCACCGGATGTGCAAAAAAGGCAAGGCATACAAGAACAAAAAAGCCCACGACTTTGCCGACACTACGTTGGTCCAGAACCATCAGCCAGGCATATATCATCCAGAACAGCAGCGCCATACTGAATGAGAAATTGTAAAATCCCTTAGCGAGCACATAATGATATACAAAAACAAACACTACCAAAGGCCAGAAATTGGTACTGCTATCCAGTTTCTTCAGCAGCTTGCTGAAACCCGATACAAATAACAACACATAACCACTCAGCAAGATTTTCTCAGCAACTACTCCCTTAAAAACAAACAATAAGGATGCCAGTAATACATGTGTCATCCAATTAGGATTGGGCTTACCTACCACCTCAAAAAAACGGCCATAAAAAGCAGTGTTTTTCCCAGCCCAAAGATCATGCAATATCTGTGCATTATACAGATGGCAAGGCCCGTCGCCGGTGAGGTAATAATGTGGCAGCCATATCTGCAGCAAGCAAAAGGCATAGCCTGCTAGTATCAGGAATCGGGTGGTTTTTTGGACGTTCAATATACTTCCTTGTTTTATAGTTAAACAAAGAAAGAACAATTTTATTGTATTCAGGTGTAGCTTAAGGATATGATGCTGCTAGCAGATGTAAACTGCAATAACATTCCTGCCCCGTCCAGATAAATGAATTTTGCATGGTTTGGCTCTCCGACAAAGATACAACAAGGCGCAGAGTATCATTAAATCGCCTATAATGCTTGAGATCAGGATTAATTCTCTCACCAACTAAATTTTCTATTCCGGTCTTACAGTTCTAAATTAGCAAAAATTCTGCAATGGAAACTCCTGACAAAAACTACAGTATTTCATCAGATCATGAGCTGGTAGATAGTATAATGCGGATACCCGAAGCCATTAGAGATGAAGTGGCTGAGCTATTTGTCAAATGCGAAAAGGGAAAGCCCTCTGCGAAAGAAAAGGTTCTGAAACTGATAAAGAGATACCCCAGGGTACCGCTGATAAAACAAATGCTGGCTACATGGCACCGGGCCAATAATCAGACAACTGCTGCAAACAGGGTAAATTCAGAACTGCTTAAATCATTTCCCGATTTTGTTATAGCGTTCAACTTTAATGTAGCCCGACTTCTGGACAATGAAAATATAGAAGAGCTACAATTCATTTTCAGAGAAAGCCTGGAAATTGGTTTCCATTTTCCCACCAGGAAGGTATTTGACAAAAACGAATGCGCCATGTACATGGGCAATATGAGTCATTACCTGGCCCTTTGCAACAGATTTGAGGAAGCAGAAGCGTGGTTAGACAACCTTAAAGAGATAGATGATGATGTGGACTTTATTAATGAATTTGCAGAAACTATAAACGAGCTGAAATACATAAATAGAAGTATGAGTGGTTCGTTTTTCGATGATGAAACAGAAAGTGGGCAAATAAATCTATGTACATTACCTCAGCGGGAAGTTACTTTAGCTGCAACAAGCCCGGAATTTGAATTCCTTTATGGCAAGCAATGGCAAATTGATATCGCGTTACTGCAAAAGGCAATTAAAGAAAATAAAGAGGGGCTTCTTGCCGAACTGAGGTATATTATATATACCGGGATAGAGGGCGCTGAATATTGTTATGAGAACGATGAAGACGGGTGGAACTCAGCTGTAATTCATGCTATGCTTATTATGCCCTACCTGAATGATGAAAGCACCCTGGGTGATGCATTGCTTCTCTTGCGTCAACCAAGCAGGTTTATAGACTTTTGGATAATGGATTGGAAGGGCGATATGATGAACAGGTTTTATGTACATTTTTCTCCGTCCAAATTACAGTTGATAATTGATTTTCTGAAAGAAAGCCCCGGTAACACAGGCTCTAAAAATACATTGGCAGAATTCCTGCCTCAGTTTGTGATTCATAATCCGGATTCGAGAAATGAGATAATTCGAGCCATTCAGGAACTATTCGATTATTTTCTGGCTCACAGCGACAATGATGAATTAATGGACACAGAAGTTATTGGTTTTATTGTGGGCGCTGCAGCTGACCTCCATGCTACTGAATTGATGGACACTATACGTGATTTATATGCCAAAGATTATGTGGCAGAATATGTGGGAGGGAGCCTTGAGGAGGTTGAAGCAAGGCTTAACGGTGTTGAGCCAATCAGGGCTTTTCCAGTTTATGAAAACGTGTTTGATCATCTGGCAACTTTGAAACCCAGAACATCAACTGCCATGGATTACAATGATGATGAGGAATTTTCAGAGTATGAAGAGATAGATAATGATGATGAAAAACCAGATTTCTCTCAGATACTTGAAGACATGAAAAACTATAATAAGGTAATTGTTAATCAGGTCACTCCGCCGTTTGGTCAGAATTATTTTTCCGGAACTTCTAAAAATGCCCTTTGCCCTTGTGGCAGTGGTAAGAAATATAAAAGGTGCCATGGTTTATGACAGTTACCGCCTGAAACCCCCTGTCAGCCCCCTGATTACTGCAATGAGCAAATCAAAAACACCCCTGATTACAGCAATAACAAAGTTGAAGGCGAAACCAACTATCACCAAAACAAAAACTACTATTGCCAAAAGAAATACAAGAATGCTCATAAAACAAAGATAATAGAGAATCTGATTACGATAAAATATTCTTTGATCTAAAATTTTACTGCCAAACCAAATGAAGAGCCTTTGATGGTGAAATAATACTCCGGCTTTATACTTCGCAACCCTGTTTTATGCAGATTGCCGTTATAGGTATTTATCGCCTTCATGTTGTTTTTACCTGACTGAACAATAAAAGGAGAGGTAACCAATCCGATTGCAATTGCTAAAGGGAAAATACTCGGATCTATAGGGACATAAGTAGTGGAATTGACAGGTAATTTATTTGTTTCCCAGAATACTAAAGCAGCAACCCCCACAGATTCTATAACTAAACCTGCAATTTGAAACCGTTTACCACGCCTGAGGAATTTAGTAGCTTCCGGGTCATACTGCATAATATTCCCAAAGTCTCTATAGGGATGGAAGCTACTTATTTTCTTGCCCTGGTACCTGGGAACCTTATAACCCCACCAGGCTTTACGGAGTTCAATAGAATCCCTGGCCTCCTGCCCAAAAACCATCCGGGAACAGGAAACCAAAATAATAACAAGTAAACTGCACTTGATCATAACCAGAAATATCAGCACATCAAAATTAACCAAAATCTATAATAAAATATTGTGGTTTGCTTTGTGCAATTTCAAAATCGTTAAACCCGATTATAAGAAAAAATTGCCCCCGGCTGGCCTGGCACATTTAAATCGCATCATTTGTTTTATTTTTGTCACCAACAGTTTATCAGCAGTTTCTATTACTCCGCCTTTTCAACTTTTGATATTATAAAATGCTCTTCAACTCCATACCATTTTTAATCTTTTTCCCGGTAGTAACATTACTGTTTTTTATGCTGCCGCATAGATTCAGGTGGTTTTTGCTGCTGATCGCTTCCTGCTTTTTCTACATGTTCTTTAAGCCTGTCTATATTCTTATACTGGCATTTACCATAGTTATAGATTATATAGCAGGTATTATGCTTGAGGATGAACAGGATGAGAAAAGAAGAAAGAACTACCTTATCATGAGCATCGTTGTGAATGTCGGTGTACTGGCAGTTTTTAAATATTATAATTTCCTAAACGGCAATATTACCGGGCTGGCATCGCTTTTCGGTTTAAAGAACAATATACCTTATCTGCACTGGCTGCTGCCAATAGGCTTGTCATTCCATACTTTTCAGGCCATGAGCTATACCATCGAGGTGTATTGGAGGAATCAGAAAGCAGAACGGCATTTTGGTATCTATGCACTCTATGTGATGTTCTATCCGCAACTGGTTGCCGGGCCAATAGAACGGCCGCAAAATATTATTCACCAGTTTTATGAAAAACGTGAATTCAATTACGACAATGCCGTACATGGTCTGAACCTGATTTTTTACGGGCTGTTTAAGAAAATAGTGATCGCCGACCGGTTATCACTGTATGTGAACCATGTTTACAATGATATCGGCAATACCAGTTCGGCGTCTGCCTGGCTGGCCTGTTATTTTTTCGCCATACAGATATACTGCGATTTCTCCGGGTATTCTGATATTGCCAGGGGTACTGCCAAGTTCATGGGTTTTGAATTAATGATCAATTTCAACCGGCCGTTCCTTAGCCAGAGTATCTCCGAATTCTGGAAGCGGTGGCATATTTCGCTTTCAGGTTGGTTTTACGATTATGTCTTTAACCCTCTTGTAGCTTCTTTACGCAGCTGGCGGAAGTGGTCTATTGTATTTGGGTTGCTCATTACTTTTTTCCTCAGCGGGTTGTGGCATGGCGCCAGTTGGAATTATGTGATTTGGGGCCTGATATATGGTGTTGCACTGGTATACGAGCTTTTTACAAAAGACATCCGCAGGAAAGTATTCGGACTAATGCCCCAATGGCTGAATACCACATTGAGCAGGCTGATCACATTTCATTATTTTGTTTTAGCTTCGGTATTTTTCAGGGCTATTGACATACCACAGGCTCTGAGCATGTATCATAAATTGTTTGAATTTCACTTTAAGGTCAGTTTATCGCAGCTGGCTGCTGAATTAGGGCCTGTGAATCTGGTAATGAGCTTCCTGGTTACTGGTTTGCTGGCGTTGAGTTATCTTCTGCCTGCTGATATGAAGCTTAAAAGGAATTATTTGTTCCTGGCTACAACAATATTTTTAATAATAATTCTTGGTAAAAATGCCGTTTCAGAATTCATCTATTTTCAATTTTAAGCGGTTTCTGGTGGCAATAATGTTACCTGTTATTATTACTATAGCTTTGGCGGGCTGTATATTCAGTTACTTTTTCGAGAAGAAAATAATCCTGAACAATGAAATAACCGGCGCCTATAAAATTAACAGAATAATCAATGAAACACACCCGGACGAAATACCCATATTCGGATCATCAAGAGCTGAGGGTTGTTTTATACCTGATAGCCTCACTGGTAACTGTTTTAATTACGGGCTTTCCGGGGCCAACTATGATGTTACACTTTTTATGCTTAATGAGGAATGTAAAAAAACAAAATCAACACCCTGGGTTATACTCAATTTTGATATGGAAGGCTTAACCTATGGACTCGGCGATATATCCAATTATATTCCCAATTCTGATAATGCCGGTGTGCGCAACCTGCTCGGTAAAGAATACAAACCCTACTTTAGGATACCTTTCATAAAATATTACGGGCGTTTTGAGAACTATCTCCGACTTTACCTGAGTGATAAGATAAAACTTACAAAATTTACAGACAAGGGAGCATCTGTGGATAAAAATGTACTGCCTCTGAAAAAATTTAATGAACTGGTAAAAATGCGCGGCAATACTATGGCAACCTTTTATAATGATCCTTCTTTGCAAGCAAAATTGAAGACTATTATTACCACTCATTCAAACCGCCGTTTCCTGTTTGTTATTCCACCCTATCATCCTTCCTATTTTGAAAAATATACCAATATCAGCGAGACAAATGCTTTTTTCAATGAACTGCAATCACATCAGAATGTAAAAGTGTTGGATTACAGCCGGCTTACTTTGCCCGACAGTATGTTTGTAAATACATCTCACATTAACCTCATTGGGACCGTTCTGTTTAACCATATGCTTGCCGATACCTTGCGGACTATCGGCGTGCATTAAATCATGACAACATTTCCTTTTTTTTATTTACGTTTGCATAAGATCCGGCCATTAGGGTCTTTGAATATTATAAAAATCAGGTTGGTTGTTGAATGGGTTTCCTCGAAAAATTATTGTCTGTTTTTGATATACATTCCAACCGGAATGCATTTTGTATTAAAGATAAATTTTACACATATAAAGAGTTGCGTTTACTGGTTGCCGGTATCAGGAAGGTGATAGATGAACGATTGAGTGATGAGCAAAAGGCAGGGATTCTAGTTAGTGATGATATTGAAACATATGCCACTATCCTTGCCTTATTATTATCTGGCAAGACTTATATTCCCATTCATCCGCATCATCCTGCTGAAAGGACCGACCAGATAATCAAGCAATCGGGAATACAATTCATCTTTTCAAATTCAAAAATACATACCTATGATGGTATTGAAATAATAAGTAACGCAGCAATAGTTGCCGAACCGGTTCCTCCCATAATCAGTGTATCGGAATTTCCATTGGCCGACCGTAATGCTTATATACTGTTCACATCTGGCAGCACCGGCGTTCCCAAAGGGGTCCCGATCTCTTATTACAACCTTAACTCTTTTGTTGATGCTTTTGGCGCATTAGGTTATCAGCTGGACGAAAATGACCGGTTTTTGCAAATGTTCGATCTTACATTTGATCTTTCTGTGATGTCTTATCTCATCCCGCTATGCGTAGGCGCTTGCGTATATACTGTCGCCGATACAGGCACAAAATATACAAATGTTTATGGTGTATTGGAGGAGCATAATATTACTTGCGCTTTAATGGTGCCTTCCATTATTACTTATCTGCGGCCTTATTTTAATGAGATACATCTGCCGCATATGAAGTACTCTATGTTCTGCGGAGAAGCGCTTTATAAAGATGTGGTTGAAGAATGGAGAAAGTGTGTCTCCAATGCAACTATCGAAAATGTATATGGCCCTACCGAAGCCACTATTTTTTGCCTGACATATACCCTTGATGAACAGCAGCCTGTTGAAGAATATAATGGAATAGTAACTTTAGGAAAACCAATGCCGGGAATGGAGGCCATGGTGACAGATGAAAACAAAAAGCTACTACAGGATGGGGAGAAAGGTGAATTATGCTTGTTTGGCAAGCAGGTAACAGCTGGTTATATTAACCAGGATAAAAACAGGGAGGCCTTTTTTGAACTGGAAGGCAAAAAGTATTATCGTACCGGCGATATTGCATTCAAAAACAAGCAGGGCAATTTTATGTATTGTGGCCGTGCTGATCACCAGGTAAAAATTCAGGGGTTCAGGGTAGAACTAAATGAGATTGAATTTCAACTGAGAAATATTTCAGGCAGCCCGAATGTGGTAGTATTAGCAATAGGTAATAAAAACGGACTAAACCAGGTTCATGCTATATTTGAGGAGGAAAGAAACGATACCAATGAAATAACAGAAGTCTTAAGAACAAAAGTTCCGGACTATATGCTGCCTGCTGCTTATCATTTCATTTCGCCGTTTCCTTTGAATGCCAATGGAAAAACTGACAGAAACAAATTAGAAAAAGATATAGCCCAGTCGGTATGAATATAAATGTAAGAAAGGCGGTAATAAATGACAAAGATTTCCTTATTACTTCTGTAATTGAGGCGGAAAAAAGCGGATCTGACATTATCAGTTATTGCGCTCTTTTATCAATTTCCGAACAAACATTCCGCGAAATACTCAGTAATATCTTAGATGAAGAAATAGGGGGACAGGAATTGTGTATAGGTAATTTTCTTATTGCTGAAATCGACGGTGAGCCGGCTGCTGCATTATCGGCCTGGATAGAAAAGGAAGACGGTATGGCCAGCAGCATGATCAAAAGCAATCTGCTCATGTACCTTATGGACAGGGAAATATTACTTAATGCAGCCCCTTCTTTATCCCTGATGAATGAAATAAATATAGACCGGGAAGCTGGTGCATTACAAATCGAGTGTGTCTATACGGTTGAAAAATATCGGGGATATGGTTTAAGCGGTCAGTTAATAGAAGAACAAATAAGACGGAAGCAGGAATCGGGAAAATCATTTGAAAAGGTACAAGTCATTTTGCTGAAATCTAATCAGGCTGCAAAAAGAGCTTATGAAAAATCAGGCTTTAGCTTATTGGAAGAGAAGCAATGTGCCAATAAGGATATTCTGAAATTACTGCCTTGCGATATAAAAATATTATTGGAAAGAAAATTAAACGGTAAATAAATGGAAGACCAGGACATAATATTGCAACTGAATAAAATATTTGCCGCAATTCTTAAGAAGAATGATATTGCGCTTACACATGGTACAACTGCTGCTGATGTGCAGGGCTGGGACTCACTCACAAACATGATGATAATAGACAGTGTCGAAAAGTATTTTGCATTTAAATTCAGGTTGATGGAAATAATGAAGCTGAATAATATAGGGGATATGGTGGCGATAATAAAAAAGAAAACATCGCAATAACCACTACAAGGCGGTTCAATTAGAACAAAACTTCAGGATTGCATCATCACTTATGGTTGCAATACTTAACAATTTGGCCAGTCACATAAAGCAGCACCATCTTCCTATTTATTCTTTTTATGCTTACTTATTGCATCGGCAACTGCACTGCGTAAAAGGAATTCGGGGTTAAGATCGGTAAATACTTTTATCTTGGTTGGGGCCAGTTTAAGGCCTTTTTCCAGTTGCAGCAATGCCTCTTTTGCCTTGCCTGTTTCGAAGAGGGCAGCAGCATGATAGTAATAAAAATCGCCCTTCTCGCCGCAATGCTCTCTGGCTACATCCAGCTGGGTAATTACTTCATCGTAGTAACCTGTGATATATAGGCCACGAATCAGGGCTACCCATGTGGTTTTGTTACCGGGTTTTAATCTTACGGCATTGAGGTAGCAAACCAGCGCCTCACTCTTAACATCCATCTCCATAAGGCAGTTGCCTATGGCCATGCAGTAAGATGCATTTTCTTTATCGAGATGCAGGGCAACAGAATAGGATTTTACTGCTTTTTCCCATTGCTTTTCGCGGGCATAGGTTTCACCAATTTTATAGAATATGGCATCATCCTGCGGGCTGAGCTGCGATGCCTGGCGGTAGAACTGCCTGGCCCTTGCAAAATCTTTTTGTTTCTCCCAGCAGAAACCCATTGCTTCAAATATCACATCTTCGGGCTTGGCAATCTCTATGTGTTTCTCCAGCACTTCGAGCGCCTTTGTATACCACTTGAGCCGCATATAGGCATCAGCCATGTTGCGGTAGGCAAACTCAAATTTCTCGTCTATAACCACGCAGTATTCGTAGGCATCTATGCACTTTTCGTACAGCTTGAGTCCCTGATAGGCGGCACCGAGGTTGAACCATGCCAGCGCATTATAGGGGTCATCATCTGATAGCTGCGTATGAATGGCTACGCTTTCCTCGAGCCGGCCTGTAAACTCGGCCCAGAAGCATATTTTCTGCAAGGCTTCTTCATTGCGCCTATCTATTTTTATCACACGTTTCAAGGTATCGAATACAGCATCGAACTCCTCGCTTTCATCATATACATCACTGAGTTCCAGCAGTACTTCTATCTTTTCCTTGCCATGAAATTCTGCCGAACGTTGCTCCAGCAATAATGCTGCCTGATCATATTTAAACTGTGACAACAGGATATCTGAACGCAACAATACTGCATCGAGGTTATTGTTGTCGAATTGCTCCATTTCATCGAGGGCTTTCAGGGCCTGGCCATATTTCTGAGCCTGAGTAAGTATTTCGGCGCGTAAAAGCAATATAGAAGTGGAAAAGGGATAATAAGTCCGGGCTATTTCGCAAGCCAGTAGGGCTTGCTCTTCGTTACTGTTCTGAAAGTAATATTCAACCACCCGCTCAAACTCCTCTTCATCCATTACACCAGAAGAAATACCCTTCTTCACGTCGTCGTACCTGCGCAAGGTTTCTTCCAACGGCCCCCAATCTTCATCATCAAAATCGTCATCAAACATATGCACATCGTTTACATCAAAGTTAATCAAAAGTAGTCGTAAATCCGATAATTCTGTGTTACGGCAATGTAAAATGCACAGGATATTAACATCTTAAAAAGTGCCTCTATATTTGGCTTATTTATTTCCGGATTGCGGTAAAAGAGAATAATTTTGATGGTACTGAGAAAAAATCCTCTAATGGCAAAGATAAGAATGCAACATGTGCAGTTTAAAAGTCTGGATGAATGCCTGGCTTATCTTCCTGATGATGAACTGGTAATTACTGAATACCTGCGCAAAATGATTTTTGACTGTGCGCCTGATATAAAAGAAAAGCTCTCTTTCAATGTACCCTACTACAGCAAAAACAAAGGCCTGTTTTTTCTGTGGCCAGCCTCCGTTTTATGGGGCAGTAAACCAAGCCACGAAGGCGTAAGGTTTGGTTTTCAGCAAGGGAATTTGTTAACCGATGAAGATGATTTCCTGGACAAGGGCGGCCGCACACAGGTATACTGGCACGACTATAAAACCAAGAAAGAAATAAACCCCGAACAACTGAAAAGGTACATCTATGAGGCGGTGATTATAGATGAGGAATTTAAGAAGAAGAAGAAGAAGAAGAAGTGATTTTATCGGTGTTTCAGTACTTGAGAAACTGCGGTTTTTGCTTCTGTTTCGGTTCTGGTTTTGGATGAAAACTTGCGGGTTTGCTTCCGGTTACTTCCGATTTATTTGTCGTAATTTATTGATTTTCTATTGTTTAATTTTCTTTGACAGAAATTGAATGGTTGAGTGGTTTATCTGTGATAAAACAAGGGAAATTTTTTATTCTTGCCGAAATTATCCACCACGTGCGATCAGGGCAGACCCTTCGAGAAATCCTCAGGGCAGGCTGCGGGTCTGCTCCCACGTAATAAAACCCACAACACATTTTGGTCAACCAATCTCGAAACACATTCCTATACTTACTATACCAGAATTATTTGTTGTTGTATTATATAATTAATTTCCATACAGAATAATAAAAATATAGGTATAGGCGTTTAGATCGCAATAATGTAGCTTTGCCTTATGGAGAGGCGAATTACCTTTGCAGGTGTGAATTCAATTATGTTCCACCAACGGTTTAAAACAGACGACGACTGCCTGGAATATTTATCCGG
>CAIVEH010000214.1 GCA_903904855.1 uncultured Bacteroidota bacterium
CCGGATAAATATTCCAGGCAGTCGTCGTCTGTTTTAAACCGTTGGTGGAACATAATTGAATTCACACCTGCAAAGGTAATTCGCCTCTCCATAAGGCAAAGCTACATTATTGCGATCTAAACGCCTATACCTATAATTTTATTACAGCTGATGGTACAAACGTTGTAAATGGTACATTTACAATAAAAGCGCCCTGATTCTGGAGTTTAAATTCAATACCAGGTCCTGATTTTTTTTGGGGGGAGGTTTTTCGTAACAATTCAACTTCCTGTTTTTAAGGATTAATATTACATTTGCCGCACAAATATGCTCAACGGTAAAAAAATAGTGGTGGTATTGCCGGCTTATAATGCCGCACGCACCCTTGAACGCACTTATAAAGAGATTCCGCTTGATATTGTGGATGATGTGGTACTTGTGGATGACAACAGCCGTGATGATACAGTGGCCGAAGGCAAGCGGCTGGGTATCAGAAATATCATCAAACATGAGGTGAACAAGGGTTATGGCGGTAATCAGAAAAGCTGTTACAAAAAGGCGCTCGATCTGGGCGCTGATATTGTGATCATGCTGCATCCCGATTACCAGTATACACCCAAGCTGGTGCTTGCTATGTCTTCTATTATAGCTTATGATGTTTATCCTGTAGTGCTGGCTTCACGTATTCTTGGCCGTGGAGCGCTGAAAGGTGGGATGCCTATATACAAATATATTTTCAACCGGTTTCTTACCTTATTTGAGAATGTTATGCTCCGGCAGAAGCTGAGTGAATACCATACTGGTTACCGTGCCTTCAGCGCGGAGGTTATCCGGTCTATTGATTTCTCGCACAACAGTGATGATTTTGTATTTGACAATGAGATGATCTCCCAGATATTTATGAATGGGTATGAGATAGCTGAAGTAACCTGCCCAACCAAGTATTTTGAAGAGGCATCGAGTATCAATTTCAGCCGCAGCATGAAGTATGGCAGAGGGGTTTTGCGTGTATCGTTAACACACCGGTTTCATAAGTGGGGATTGTTGAAAAGCAAATTGTATAGCAAACCCTAAACCCCTCCCGATGAAAAATCGGGAGCTTGTTCCGGGGCTTCACTGGAGAAAATAAAATCATCTTGATTTTTCGATTGGTGGGCAATTTGACAGGTATTATAGTGTAATAATGTTTTTGCAAAAGCCAAATGTCCTACCAAAGCTCAAAGTGTTGATACTTCAACTCCCCTTTAGGGGCTGGGGGTATGAGCTGGGGGGGTAGGGGTCAGAGATTAATACTCGTTCCCCTTATAAAATATCTTGAAGATACCCTGGCCGATCTGGTAAGTTATCACATCATAATTCAACGACCAGTTCGTCAGTTCGGCATTGGTTACGTCATATGCTTCACCTTCTGTAAATAACCGCAGAGTATTGGAAGTATTGACGTAGGCGAGTGAGTTGTACTGTATGGTTATGCTTGTGGGGTAATAATTTTCCATCTCGGTAATGTTGCCTTTATAGAAAACTTTAAACATTCCGCCCGGATCTTTATAGGCAACAATATTATCGCCTACCTGATAACTGGGATTCATAAAACCTATAGTATGCAGACTGTCGCCATAAAACACCTTGAAGTAGCCGTCGCCCGAAACGAAAGCAACCAGATCATCTCCTACCTTGTATGATGTTGGGGCATAATCATCAATTAAATAGGTCTTGCCATTGTGGAAGATCTTAAACTGGTGATCAATATTTACATAAGCTACTGTATTCCTTCCGGCATCAAAATTATTGACCGGGTAGTCTTCCTGAGCAAGCAGATCGCCTCTGTAAAAGATACGGAAGAGATTGGCGAAGTTATCGAAAGCAATGATGTTGTCCGACACTTTACACCTTGATAATGTACTGTCTGGAATAAATGATTCTACCGGACTTGTTTTGCCATTGTAGTAGGCCCTGTACTCGCCTTTATAACTGTCGAGATACAGAACTACACTGTCTCCGATAAAATACTGATCACATACACCACAAAGGTTTTTGACAACTCCTCTGTCGAATACATTGAGTGACTTCTGGTTAAGAAATGCCACAAGGTTGTCAGTTACAAAATAAGCATTGGTAAAACCGATATTTACAGATTGAACGGTGCCATTGTAGAAGATTTTGAATGATCTTGAATTATCAAGGTAGGGAATAGCAGTACGACCTATTTTAATACTTGTAGGCGGCATATAATCCACTTTACGGATCATGCCTTTATCCCAGACCATCAATTGATTCTGGATATCGGTATAGGCAGTTAAAGGTTGAGCAACAGCGCAATAGGTGCAAGCAAATATAGTAATGAAGCCAAGTAATGACAAACGCATACTTTCCGGTTTTAGAGTGTAATATAAGAAGTTTTAAATAAAAAAGCCAGCCTGAGAACAGGCCAGCCCCTATAAACCCTATCACTATGAAAACTATTGCGAAAATAGACACTCTAATAATAATTTCAAAATATTTTTTTTAGTTTTCTTAAAAATAAATGATTTTTTTATGAATTTTTCGCTAAATACCGTGCTTATTGGTTGGTTTTGAATAGGAAAACCATTTTATATGCATTAAATATCGTGGGAACAATTAAGAAGTATTGTATCTACAATTTTCAGGCCAAATAACTAACCTTCACGCCACTCCTTGCCGGTCATATTCAGAAATACATCTTCAAGGCTTGCTTCTCGTACAGCCTTAGGACGTTTAAAGCCGGTAGCAAGTAGCCTGTCTATTAGTTCATTGGGCGAGCTGAGGGCTATAATCTGTCCGCTGTCGATAATGGCAACACGCTCACAAAGTTCTTCAGCCTCATCCATATAATGGGTGGTGATAACAACAGTGGCGCCCCGCTCACGCAGTTGTTTGATGAGGTCCCAGAGGTTGCGGCGGGCCTGAGGATCAAGGCCGGTGGTCGGCTCATCCAGGAATATAATCTTCGGGTCATTGATAAGGGTTGTGGCTATTGAAAACCTTTGTTTCTGGCCGCCGGATAATTCTTTGAACTTGCTTTTGGCTTTGTCTCTCAGGTTCACGGTATCCAGCAGTGCCATAGGGTCAACGCTTTTGTTATAAAGGCCAGAGAAAAGTGCTATTATCTGCTTCAGGTTCAGGTTAGGGTAATAGCCCGCGGCCTGAAGCTGCACACCTATTACATTCTTAATAGCCTGCGGTTCCTTATCCAGATCTTTACCATCTACAATTACATCGCCTGAGGTCTTTTTACGCAATGTTTCGAGTATCTCCAGGGTTGTCGTTTTGCCGGCTCCGTTAGGTCCGAGCAGCCCGAAAATTTCACCCTCCTTTACCTCAAAAGAGATGCCCTTTACTGCTTCAAAATCTCCGTATTTTTTCACAAGGTTATTGACCCTGATTATTGCGTTATCCATAATCGCTGTAGCTCTGCCTGATAAAGGTGCAAGTTAATTAATTTGTCTTTACCATAATGAAGTGATAATCGGATCAGAAGCTTGATTTACCTTAGTGATAAACTGCTTCAAAAACAGCAGGATGTTTTTTATGATGCAAAAGACACACACTTCTCCGGAAACTCACTAGCATGACGGAAAACAAGGTTTCGGATATAATCGTTGTCCTGCAGCGGTTCAATGGTTTGCCTTATAGTTTCGATATTCTTAAGTTGCTGTTTTTTGTCGTTCAGATAACCCATCCCAAACAGGTTGCCTTCCACAACAAGGATGCAGCTATACTCATTGTCGTCAATGCCTTTGTCTATGAGCGCGAAGGTGGGCAGGTGTTTCTTTATCCAGTTGATTGCTTCATCTGCACGGGTATTATATTCGGCTGGTCCGGGGTGGGGATCGCAGTCGCAATCGGGGCTTGATGCGAGGTTACACAGCCTTTTGCATAAACCAAATTCTTCAATCATTTCCCGCAATCGCAGATGACCTTCCGCAATGGTATTGAAGGTATAAATTGGCTTAAAGCTGCGTCTTATTTTTTCCACAGCAAACCGTTTATACCCTTGCATATCTTCATAGGTAAACAAGCCGAATTGAGGCAAGAAGCCACGCTGACTGCGGTTGTGAATAGGCCAGAGTCTTCTTATCTC
This sequence comes from uncultured Bacteroidota bacterium, assembly GCA_903904855.1. Classification (GTDB taxonomy): domain Bacteria; phylum Bacteroidota; class Bacteroidia; order Chitinophagales; family Chitinophagaceae; genus Nemorincola. Next base: position 4,082 of record CAIVEH010000214.1, read on the forward strand.
TGCGCTTTCCAGAATGTTGGCCATCAGTTCGGTGGCACATTCCTTATAGCTGATACGATGTGTTTCGCGCAGGAAATCCTGTTTCTGCCGGTTGGTTTTGTTATTGGAGAAATGACTTTTTACCCGGCGCCTGATATTTTTGGCTTTACCCACGTAAATGGCCTTGCCTGCAAGATTGTAGAAGTAGTAAATTCCGGGAGTGGAAGGTAATGATTCCAGGTTCTCGACAGGTAGATGCGGTGGCAGATACTGCTCACTGTTTTTGCCCTTCAGCATACTGTTTACCACGCCATCGGTGTCTTTCCCCAGTATTATAGTAAGCAGGTCGGCGGTGGCCAGGGCATCGCCACCGGCACGGTGATGGTTGCCATGATTAATGCCCAGTGTTTGAGTGAGTTTACTGAGGCTGTATCCATTCAGGCCTGGCAGAACTTTGCGGGCAAGGCGCACTGTACAAAGCTTCTTTGTGTCCAGATCATAACCTGCGGTTTGCAAATGGTGCTTTACAAAAGAATAATCGAAATTGACATTGTGGGCTACGAATATCTTGTCTTGTATCAATTCAAATACCTGGCCTGCAATCTCGCTGAAAGAGGGAGCATTGGCCACCATTTTGTTGTCAATACCGGTAAGCCGCTGAATAAAGTAGGGTATCGGGAAGTGAGGGTTGACCAGGCTTTCATAAAAATTGATAACCTTGCTGCCATCGTGGATTACAATCCCGATTTCAGTAATACCGTTACCCGCCGCAAAACTTCCTGTTGTTTCAATATCTACTACGGCGTAAAGCATGGTAATATTTGAAACTAAAGATAACTAACATTTCAGTAAACTAAATGGGCTACTTAAAAAATGATTTTGTAATGGTTTCATTTACAGATGTATGTTAAAAGTTGATAAATGAAGAAGCCATTGCTGATAAGGCAATGGCTTCTTATATAAAATGAGGGAAATATTAATTTGTATTTGTAGTTGTGTTATAACCGCTGATACCGGAATTAATCTGGTTAATACCACTCAGGTCATCAATACATGGAGAACACTCAATATTACCACCCACATAATAACTCCATTTCAGGCTGCCAAAAGCAGTATCTATTGAGTAAATATAATTATCGTAGCTGGCTACATAAACAGAACCATTGTATGGGAGTGGGCTTGATTTAATCAAGCCTTTGGTTTTATAGCCCCACTTCTTTTTGCCGTCTATAATATTCAATGCATATAAGTAATAGTCGTAACTGCCGGCATATACTACCTGGTTGCTGATTATAGGTGAAGACCTTACCTGGCCACCGGTAAAATATTTCCACCTGTATGCATGCTGGTTAATACTTGTCAGCGCGGTGTCTAAACAGTAAACGTAAAAATCATCACTTCCAAAAAGACAAATACCTGCATACGCTGTTGGAGAACTGAGAATGTTACCACCTGTTTTGTAAGTCCAGCGGGCGATTCCTACCAGCGGAGTAGGAGGAGAAGGTGGAATGTCCGGATTTAAATATACGCAATACATGTTACTGTCGGATGCACTGCCTGCATAAATATAAGGTGCACTGATGCAGGGTGAAGAAATAAATGAGGCATTGGAAACAACACCCAAACCAGGGTAGTCCCAGATCGGATTTCCACCAGCATCGGGCCCTGAGGTTTTATTAATACAATACATATGGCCATTAACTGAGAGAGCCGGCCCTGAACCTATTGTAGCTACATAAATATTGTTGTTGTAAATAACCGGAGATGCATAAAACGGAGATTGATCTGCCGCACCGAAACTCCATTTGGTTGCGCCGGTACCGGTATCTATTGCATACAGCGTATCGTTGGTAGTAGCCAGGTACAACAAATTTCCATCAGCAACAGGAGTACCAACGATAGTGAAATAATGGGAAGGATATGGAACAGTAGTGTGATTTAACACAGTAAGCTTGGCTATCAATGCGCCTGTATTGGCATTTAATTTGTAGACCGTATCCGAGTTTGAGGCAGTCAGGTATACTCTTTCGTGATAGACAATGGCAGATGGCTTGAAAGGAACACCCAACGTACCTGAATCCCAGGGCATGCTGAATTGCCAGTTTTTAAGGCCGGTTGCGGGGTTAATGGCGTAAACAACATAATTATCGCTGCTGATAATAATGGAAGGGTGATACGAAACAGGCAGTGGCTTATCTGAACTGAATTTTTTACCGCATGCTGCAAATAGAAAAGATGCTATAGCAAGCGATAATAGTATGCTGCTCCAACGATGTGACATAGTCTGGAAAAATTTTATAGTTGCAAGATAGTATTTTTTGAAAACTTTTGGGTAACAAATAGCGTATTGCCCCAAACTTTTACAAAAAATATTTTTATTTTTTCACATTTAATAATTACAGGTTAATAAATATTGAAATATACCTGCAGAATAAAGCCCACAACCACAATCAGTATTTTTCAGGGGAATTTTTCAAGAAAAAAAGTACTCGATTAACTTATAAAATATTTCTGAGAAAATTGATGGTCTATAGCCACTTTAGGGGATTCCTTCTGCGTAACAGGATATAGCGCTTAAGATTCATCCAGAATGCAAGGATCATGTATACAATGAGCGGAGACCCAAGCGTAAGAAAGGAAATATAAATAAACCACAAACGGATACGAGAAGTAGCTACACCAATACGCTCACCAATAGCTGAGCATACTCCGAACGCCTGCCATTCAATAAAATTCTTTATGTGGTACAGTTTACGCATATCTTTGCACTGCAAATTAATTCTAAAGACCCATTCTGCCAAGATAAATTTAAATTAAGTCTGGCTTTATCCTGTTGCTATAAAACTTTAGTATTATTTTGGCAGTTCAATTCCATACTTATCACATCAAACCGGCTTCAGTAAATGAATGAGTTCAGCATTAGGTTACAGCAATTAATTAATCAAAAAACACACTTCTTCATGAAAATAAAACAATCTGCACTGCACCTGCTTTTTATATGCGGAATAATTCTCCTCGGCTGCAATTCTTCTCATGGCCAGAAAAACAAAGCAGCGGCCTCAGACAATAGTGTTAAAAAGGAAACCACTGTAGTCGCAGAACCACCGAAGCCAGTTCCTCCACCTGTGCTTGATACCAATCTTTATAATAAGATGGTTATGCACTTGTTGAATGATACAGCCAAAAGGGGGTGGCCTGTAAAGAGCGACTATCCATTGCCGGGTGCATTGCTGCCATTTTACAGGATAGTAGCTTACTATGGTAACTTCTATTCTACACACATGGGTTGCCTGGGCGAGTATGAGCCTGATGAAATGCTGAGAAGGCTGGGCGAAGAGGTGAAAAAGTGGAAAAAAGCGGATACTCTGACACCGGTTATGCCTGCCATTCACTATATAGCTGTTACGGCGCAGGGCTCACCTGGTAAGGGCAATAAATATCGTATGCGTATGCCTTTTGCTCAGATAGACAAAGCGCTGGCGATAGCCAAGCGTATCAATGCTATTGTGTTCCTGGATGTGCAGGTAGGGCAGAGCACACTGAAAGATGAAATACCGCTGCTGGAACCCTACCTTAAAATGCCGAATGTGCACCTGGCAATAGATCCTGAATTTTCGATGAAGACCGGTCGCAAACCTGGATCAATAATCGGCACATTTGATGCTGCGGATATAAATTACGTTACAGACTATCTTACTGCACTTGTAAAGAAAGATACCCTGCCTCCCAAAATATTATGTGTGCACCGCTTTACCAAACACATGGTAACTGACTACAAAAAAATAAAGCTGCACCGCGAGGTTCAGATAGTAATGGACATGGACGGTTGGGGATTCCCGGCCAAAAAAGTGAGTTCCTACCAGATTGCTGTATTAACCGAGCCGGTGCAGTTTGCCGGCTTCAAGCTGTTCTACAAAAACGACATCAAAACCAAGCCCTGGACCACAATGATGACGCCTGATGAAGTGCTGAAAAAACTGTACCCTAAGCCGATTTATATACAGTATCAGTAGGGGATGAAAGAGATAGGTGATAAGTGATAAGTTGGCAGTAATCAGTTAGTTTTGGGTAACCATGCTATTATGGAATGAATCTGTCAATGATTCAATGAAAATTTTAAGGCTGGGATTCAAAACGCCCTTCTGGAGCAGTTCTTTGTTGTTTTTCATTTCTTTGGAAAGTGTATCGTAGTGCTTACCATTTTCGTAATTTTTCTGATTGATAGAATAGCCGCTTTTTTGTGCAATCTGTTCGATTGTATTGGCACAGCCCACAATTTTTGAGTGGTGAGCAGCATGTGTTGCATTGAATGGTAATAGCCAGCATTCCAGATCATGAACACAAATTGCAAAATGAATTTTGTCTTTATGCTCCGTGTAAAAATCAGTCCCGATTTTTCTTATCAAAACAGCTATTGTTTTGTTTATGAATTCGTCCATTTGAGATGAATCATCACCAATGTTGATTAAAGTTTCATTCCAATCTGCACATTCTTTAGTGTCAATTTGAATGATGACATAATCGATATTTTCATCAATGCAATCATCCTTGAAATCCTGGGATGAGATATAATTCAACAAATTTGACCAGCCGAATGGCAACTTATCTTTAGGGCGTAACGGTGTAACCGGTAAGCTCTTATTTTTAAAGAAGCCAAACAACAGGTTCTTCAACACTATAAAATCAGTCAACCCTTCACTGGCAATAGCAAATCTCATTGTTAAATAGTTTCAGGGTTACCTCCAATACGGCCTCTCAGCCAGGCTTCAGAAAGTTTTGAATTTTTTACTGGTTTTATTTCATCAGCAATAGTTTCACCATCACCATTTCTGCGTACTACAAACAATTTTTGTTCCGGATCATTCAAATCAAGGCCATCCAATACAAAAGGATTGTGGGTAGTTAGAATTACTTGCTTATTATGTGCTTTAGCAAGGACAACCAGACTTTTAATCAGTTCCTCACATAGGAGTGGGTGAAATGATGCCTCAATATTATCAATGGCAAAAAAGGCAGGTGTTTCTTTACTTATCATTAATGAAATGTAGAACAAAAGAAAAAGAAAGCCTTCGTTGACGTTAGTTTGATTTAATATAACATCGGGTAAATGTCTGTCCTTAACGACTAAACTTTTCCTGCCACTTACCTTATCGAAAATTGCTTCAAAATCATCAAACCAATCTATAATGTGCAGATACTTTCTAATTTTATTAATTGTTTCCTCACCATAGTTTTCATAGAAAATTTGAAGAATACTAAACATACCCTCTCCTTTAACTCCTAAAGGCCTTATTTGGCTATCTTCTTCAAATTTTCTTAAAGAGCTTAATTCAGGACTGTAACAAATAAAATTAGCTAGATCAAAATCATAGTTATTTTCAAAATAAAGTTTACTAATAAGGCTTCCAAATATACTTGAGGAATCTATTTTTTCAAACGGATTTCTTTCATTCCCAACTAGTTTTTGAACAAATAAAGATAGGCTGGAAAATTTATCTTTATTATTCTCATCTAATAAATTAGCTATTTGTGCGTTTCCAAGTTGAGGATTAAATAATGATGAAATTAAAAGGTCAAAATTAGTAGTTAAAGTTTCTTTCTCACTTGTTACCCACTTCAAAATTGGTTTATCAATTTCTTCAATAGTGAATGGGATTTCTTTAGTGCCATTTTTAAAATTAAGTAGAATGGGTTTTAATAAATTTTCTTTAGAAAAAGCACTCTTCATCAACTTGGCACTTGTAGCCCTTATCCCTCTCGCCCCTAAAAATTCATTATCCAGCTTATCAGCAGAGGCAGCCCCACCAAAAGCTATAGCTTCCAGAATATTAGATTTACCTGAACCATTTGCCCCAATCAATACATTGAAACGGCCTAAAGGCAGAGTCAAATCAGCAACTGATTTGAAGTTGTTTATTTTAATTTCTTTAATCATTTACAAAACTATGTTTTGAAATATTTGATGGTAAATATACCTAAAAAACCAAAACCCGTCCGGTAACAAGATTTGACAACTTTTAAAAAGTTGTCAAATCTAACCTACTAAACGGGTTTTGACTTATCATTTACCACCTTACTACGCCACTGCTCCCTTAGCAAACTCGCTCCTGATTACATTCAGTGCGCCGCCTGCTTTGAACCACTCAATCTGCTGTTCGTTGTAGGTATGGTTTACTTTTATTTCATCACTGCTGCCATCCTTGTGGTTGCAGATTACGGTGAGTTGCTCACCTGGTGTGAAATGCTTGAGGCCCATGATATCTATATTGTCATCTTCCTGTATCTTTTCATAGTCACTCTTATCAGCAAAGGTGATAGCAAGCATACCTTGTTTCTTTAGGTTGGTTTCGTGGATACGGGCAAAACTCTTTACCAGTATAGCACGAACACCAAGATGACGTGGTTCCATTGCCGCATGTTCGCGGCTGCTGCCTTCGCCATAGTTTTCATCGCCTACTACTATGCTGCCAATGTTTGCCGCCTTGTATGCACGGGCTACATTTGGTACTTCATCGTAAGCGCCGGTAAGCTGGTTTTTAACTTTATTGGTATCCATGTTATAGGCATTAACGGCGCCTATCAGCATGTTGTTCGAAATGTTATCGAGGTGGCCGCGGAATTTCAGCCAAGGGCCGGCCATTGATATATGGTCGGTAGTACATTTACCGAAGGCTTTTATCAGCAGTTTCACACCGGTCATATTATTGCCATCCCATGCATTGAAAGGTTCCAGCAATTGCAGTCGGTCGCTTGTTGGCGATACTACAACATTTACAGCCGAACCATCTTCAGCAGGAGCCACATAGCCCGGATCTTTTACATCAAAACCTTTCGGAGGCATTTCAAAACCAACTGGTTCGTCGAGCAGTATATCTTCGCCCTTATCGTTCTTCAATGTGTCTTTCAGCGGATTGAACGACAAGCTACCAGAGATTGCAAATGCAGTAACAATTTCGGGTGAAGCAACAAATGCATGAGTGGAAGATAAGCCATCATTACGTTTTGCAAAGTTCCTGTTGAATGAAGTAACAATTGTATTCTTTTTTGCAGGGTCGGCTACATGGCGCGCCCATTGGCCAATACATGGTCCGCAGGCATTAGCCAATACGATACCGCCCATCTGGTCGAAAGTGTTCAGTAATCCATCTCTTTCGATAGTATAACGAACCATTTCAGATCCCGGTGTTATCGTGAACTCACTGGTGGCCTTCAGGCCTTTGCTCATCGCATTTTTAGCAATAGATGCTGAGCGTGATATATCTTCATAAGATGAGTTGGTGCAGGAGCCAATCAGTGCAACTTCCACTGCATCGGGCCAGCCATGTTCTTTCACCGCAGCAGCCATCTGGCTGATTGGTGTAGCCAGATCCGGAGTGAACGGGCCGTTTACGTAAGGCTCCAGTTCGTCGAGGTTTATTTCAATAAGCTGATCGTAATAAGCAGTCGGATTTTCATATACTTCTTTATCTGAGCGCAGGTCGCTGGCAACCGCATTAGCCAGTTCGGCCACATCAGCGCGGCTGGTGCCACGCAGGTAGTCGCCCATTTTTTCATCGTAAGCAAACAAAGAACAGGTTGCGCCAATTTCAGCGCCCATGTTGCAGATTGTTCCTTTACCGGTGCAGCTCAGACTCTCAGCACCCTCGCCGAAATATTCAACAATAGCTCCGGTACCGCCTTTTACAGTCAATATACCAGCCACTTTAAGTATAATATCTTTAGCCGAAGTCCATCCGCTCATTTTACCGGTGAGTTTAATGCCTATAAGTTTTGGCATTTTCAGCTCCCATGGCAATCCGGCCATTACATCTACAGCATCAGCGCCGCCAACACCTATTGCAATCATACCTAGTCCGCCGGCATTAGGTGTATGACTATCGGTGCCTATCATCATGCCTCCGGGAAATGCATAGTTCTCAAGTACTACCTGGTGGATAATACCCGCTCCTGCACGCCAGAAACCGATACCGTATTTATTGGATATGGAGCCGAGGAAATCATAAACTTCTTTATTTACATCAAGAGCGGTATTAAGGTCGGACTGAGCCCCGGTCTTGGCCTGTATCAGGTGATCACAATGAACAGTACTTGGAACTGCTACTGTTTTGCGGCCGCATGTGCTGAACTGCAGCAAGGCCATCTGGGCTGTGGCATCCTGCATAGCTACGCGGTCGGGAGAGAAATTCACATAATCCACACCACGCGTACAAGCAGTTGCCAGTTTATCATGAGCATGTGAATAAAGGATTTTTTCGGCAAAAGTCATTGGCCGGCCTAATAAAATGCGGGAAGCTGCTACTTTACCCGGTAATTGTTCATAAACTTTACTGATGAGATTGATGTCAAATGCCATTATGGAAGGATTAACTTAAGGAAAAAAATATTTCGCGCTGCAAAATTATCCTAATTGCAACGAAAAGAAAAATTAACGTGCAAACAATATCCTAAAACAATTTAAACTACTATCTCGAGGGGGATAATCATAAGATATTGACTGGTTGAATTATACAGGCAGATAGTTTATTTATATCAAATTGAAATAATATTTATTTAAATACCTAAAAATATGATTTTAATCATTTTTAATCCTAACCCATGTCATAATTTATATGATAATGTATTGGTATTTTTGTAATCTTAACTTTGCTTTCCCTGATGACTGTTTTACCGGCATTTAATACCAAAAATTTTGCAACATTATTCGAAAATGTGCCTTTGGGTGTATTGGTAGTGAATGAAGACGGCTTGATCGAAGCTGCAAATAAATATCTGCTGAAAGAATTCGGATATAAAGCACGTGAGATACAAGGCATGGAAGTGGAATTATTAATGCCTGCTGAGTACCGGGAAAAACACAAGCTCTATAGGGCCGAATTCAGCAATGCCCCTGTGAGTATGGCAATTGATCCGGAAAGAAACCTTAAAGGAATAAAGAAGGATGGTACTGAGTTCCCGATTGAGATGTCGTTGGGACATTATGTGGACGGTGGCGTCACCTATTTTACGGCGTTCGTAAACGATGCGCTCAGGAAAAATGAAGCTGAAGAAACGATCAATAAACTGAAGGCTGACCTTGACCAGAGAGTAAAAGAAACAACCCGGTCATTGCATGCTACCGTTGAACAGCTGAGCAGGCAGATAAGGGAAAATGAACGTAAGGATGCTGAACTGATGAAAGCGCTGGAAAAGGAAAAAGAGCTTAACCAGTTGAAGTCACGCTTTGTGTCTATAGCATCCCATGAATTCAGAACACCCCTTTCTGGTATTCTGGCTTCCACCTACCTTTTATCGAAATATACGAAAGAGGAACAACAGATTCTCAGAGATAAGCATATAAAGAGAATTCTTTCTTCCGTGAACCTGCTAAATGAAGTTTTGGGCGACTTCTTATCGATTGACAAAATGGAGCAGGAGAATTTCAAACCAAACCTTACATCATTCAAGATTGATGATATGGTAGATGAAATTATCCAGAGCTTGCAGTATATACTGAAGGATGGGCAGAATATTATTTACACTCACAATGAACTCGATGATAGCGCCTATCTTGACCACAGCATGTTCAAGCACATACTTACCAACCTTTTGTCGAATGCGGTGAAATATTCTCCCGCATGTAACGAGGTCAACCTGGACATACAACTGGTTGGAGAAACATTGACTATCCGTGTATCAGACCATGGCATCGGGATACCGGAAAAGGATCTGGAGCATCTATATCAGCGCTTTTACAGATGCTCTAATTCTACCCAGTTTCAGGGCACCGGCTTAGGGCTTAATATTGTTAAAAAGTATGTGGATGCACTGGATGGAACTATTGCCTGCATCAGCGAAGAAAATAAAGGGACAGAATTTATAATCACTTTTAAAAATCAAAGGGATCATTATGAGAACCATTTTAGTGGTTGAAGACAATGATGTTTTGCGCGAAGATGTTGCAGAAATACTGGGCCTGGCCAACTATAAGGTGATTTTAGCAATAAATGGAAAAGATGGACTGGAAAAGATATCAGAGTCTGTGCCGGATCTGGTTGTGAGCGACATTGCTATGCCTATAATAGATGGCCTGGGTATGCTGCATGTGCTGAGAAATGATCCGAAGACAGTAAACCTTCCGGTTATAATGCTGACTTCGAAACATGAGCGCAGCGACTTCAGAAATGCAATGGACATAGGTGCCGACGATTATATCACCAAGCCATTTAATGGTGATGAATTGCTCAAAGCCATTGAAAACAGGTTCAAAAAAATATCAGTCTTAAAGGAAGAACTCAGTCACAAGATTAAGAATAACCTGGACGCCACTCTTTTAGCCGACAACAATAATATTACATCTGAGACACTTGAAAAATTGTCCGAAAACCGTGATACCAATGTTTATTTCAAAAAGCAGGTTATCTATAAGGAAGGGCATATGCCACACTATCTATATTATATTATTTCAGGTAAGGTGCGGACTTATAAAACGCATGAAGATGGTAAGCAACTGACCATTGACCTCTATAATATGGGCGATTTTCTGGGCTATATTCCATTGCTTGGTGAGGCAGCATATATTGAGACAGCTGAGGCAATGGAAGAAACAGAGCTGGCTTTGATACCGAGGAAGGAATTTGAAGAGCTGATACACAAAAACCCAATGGTGCAAAAGAAGCTCATAAAAATGCTGGCAAAAAATATAGTAGAAAATGAGCAGCACCTGCTGGGCATAGCCTACAACACGCTGCGTATGAAAGTGGCTGCTGCATTGACCAGCCTTTATGAGAAATTTAAACCCAAAAAGAATGAGCCGTTTTATATAGATATATCGCGTGATGAACTGGCCTCCATTGCTGGTACCGCCACCGAATCACTTATACGCACATTAACCGAGTTTAGGCACGAGAACCTGATTGATATAAAAAGGGATAACAAAATTGAAATTCTGAACGCTAAAAAACTGGCAGGACTGGTAAGATAATGGTTCTTAAGAAAATTGGTTAAGTGCTATGTAAGATAAAACCTGACAGAAAAACACCGATCTCAACTTTATCGTTTTATAAGATTAGAACTTTTAAAAAGTTCTAATCTTTACTAAAATTGAATTCCATGCGCAGATTAATAGGGTGGTATTGTTGTTGTTTATAACTCTTTCCACTCCATTGTTTTTACATCTATGTCGTAGATTTTGTGATCCTTTATTTTAAAGTTGTTCCAGAAAATTATACTGGATGGATATTTGGCAATAATATTTTTACCTTCATCTCTTGCGGGTAAAAAGCCAGGTGCAGCATCAAGCAGTCGGCACACTTTGTTGAAGATGGCATCCTGATTTTCTTGGCTTACTGTTTCAAAATAGGCAGGGTCAGTATTCCGTTGCAGCGCATAGGTAACTGGCTTTTTCAAACTGTCGCCGCAGGGAGTTTTGAATGGCTGCCCGGGGCCTGCATTTATTGTAACGTGAATTTCCGGGTCGGATGCTTTGATCAGGGTAGGGCCTGATGGTTTTGTCCGCACATTAACTTCCTCAATTGGCTTACCCCGTTTCATATCCTGGTAATCGAAGTATACTATTTTGCCGTTTGCATCAATTATTATATCTGATATTTCCAGTTTGTAGTAGCCTTCCTTTAAATTGCCTAATTCCTCCCTCATATTTGTTAGTAAATATTTCCGGAGGTCTTTATCTCCACCTGTATACCTGGCCGGTTCATTTGGATATTCGACTATTGTTTTGCCATTCATTTTTATAGGAGTTGGATCTTTAATGATCACTTTCGTTGTGGTATTGCCGCTTACAGGGTCAATCATTTCAACAGTGTCGTGCATGGGTTCGCTGAGCGTAAAAGTATTGCCCCGGTAGGTAACCTTGTTGCCTTTACGTTCGAAACGCTGGGAGAAGCTATTTTTTGAAAAACATACAATACATACCAGCGCCAGTGGTATAAAAACAAGCATCTTTGTCCTGGATGCAGCGGAGGATTTGCGGGTGAGCATAACTATTCGGTTTTTTATGGGTGAACGATTGAATGAATGCGTGAGGGTAGGGGCAGGCTGCAGCATAGCCTGCTCTACCAGGAATGAGCCGTATACTTTTGGTTGGTTTGCTGCGGCACCATCGGCCTGGTACTCGTGAACAAGCAACAGCCGCTTGTTGTAAATGTATACCAGCGGATGAAACCAGAACAGGAGGCGGGCAGTTTGCAGCAGCAGCAGGTCGATGAAATGGAACAAAGAAGTATGCCGTTTTTCATGAACCAATATCATGTTCCATTCTTCATCACTGTAAAGGTTCCTGTTACTTACAAATAGATTATTCCGGAACGAGAATGGGGCGTGGTTTTCCCTGTAGCTATTACTTGCCAACCGTCATAAAACGTTTTGCTGCCATTACGGCTGTAATTTATAAGCCTCACAATGTCGGCCACCAGCAAAATGATGGCTACAAGTACGCCTGCCAGGTACACCATCAGCAGCCATTGCTGCCAGTGTATGGTTGTTGATTCAGGAGTGCCGGCCGATACTATACTTTGCTTTACAATAATTACCTGCTCCACCGGTTTTTGAAAAGTACCTGAGTATGGCCTGCTGGTATCCTGCCATTGAATTAATGGCAGCAAAGCTCCCAGCAGCAAGGTAAACAGCAGGTAGAACCTGTTGTAATTATGGTAGCTTTCTCTGCGCAGGAATACATCAAAAAGCACGAGGCTCATAAGCCAGATAGCGGTGGTGTTGATGAGGTATTGGAGCATAATGGTATGGTTTTATTAAGTTAAACCTTGTGTTTACTTCTGAGTTGATCAAGGGATTGATTTAAAGAACGCGGGTTGAACCAATGAATCTTTACCATTGCAGTTTAAATGTATTTCATCAATAAAAATTTTGACAGTCATATTTGTAAACTCTCTTAGAAAATTTACATTGTTTTCAGGTATGGCCGATCCTTTAACCGAAAATGGTCCAAAATATTCCCCGCCTTCCGGCATAAAACTGATTACATAGCTGGCAATTTCGCAGCCTGGATGGGTAGTGGTTATTTTAGGGTTGGCCAGGATGGTTTTAAGTGGAACTTTAACTGAGTCGCTACCGGCAAGTTTCACTTTGTAAGGATACTTATTTTGGGTTTTCTGTGCATAAATAGCGCCATTTGCTAAACTGAAAAATACAATAGTCAGCAATGCGCAAATGGCCATTTTACTGATGTTACGGGTATTTGATTCTTGAGTGTGCATGATTTTTTGTTTTAAAAGTGAGGAATAATATTTCTGAATAATTCTTGTATTGGCCTAATGAGAATCAGTAATCCGCCACATTATTTTGTGATCCTTTATTATTAAATCCGGATGAGATTTATACCCATAGTAGAAAGGGGAAATACTGCCCATATATATAGGCACCGCCTGATTATTAAGCAGAGCAGGTTCTAGGGTTGGGGCATTCTCCATCAGGGTTTCGATTTTTGTATCGATTTTATTCTTTAATTCTGACTGTTTGCTGATATCCCCCATATCTTTGAATATCCCCTGGTTATTGAAATAAACTATCTCGCCTTTGGTGCTGACTACGACATCTGTCACAAGGAGAAAATACTCGCCATCATCAAGCCTTTCACAATCATGTGCTATGTTTTGGAGCAGGCAATCTAACAGGTTTTTATGTCCTTTCAGAGTATAAGGTTTGCTGATGTTTTTATCATCGTCACCATAATAGATCTTTTCTCCGTTCAGTTTTATAGGATCAGCAGGCCATTGGATAGGTTCTCTGTGCAGTTGGCCATTAGCATCCCGCTTCATATAGCTATCCGGCTTTTTAGGTGCTTTGAATTCTATGGTGTTTCCCCTGTATTTTGCAAAATTCCCTACCTTTTCAGGCCGGTGTGAAAAGGTGTTTTGCGAAAAGCAAAACAGGCATACAATGGTAAGTGGCACAAAGACCAATACTTTGGTTTTAGCAACGGATGATGATTTGCGTGTGAGCATAACGATTCTGTTTTTTATGGGTGAACGATTGAAGGAATGGGAGAAAGCAGGAGCCTGGTGCAGCATGGCCTGCTCTATAAGAAAGGAGCCATAAGCCTTAGGTTTTTGTGCAGCGGCATTATCGGCCTGAAACTCATGCACCATCAGGAGGCGCTGGTTATAGATATAAACCAACGGATTGAACCAGAACAGTATTCTGGATATCTGCATCAGAATGAGATCCAATAAGTGAAGCAGGGAAGTGTGCCTTCTTTCATGAATAAGGATCATATTCCACTCATCATCTGAATAAAGATTCCTGTCGCTGATAAACAAGGTATTGATAAAGGAGAAAGGTGCATGGCTTTTGTTGGTTGATATGATTGTCCAACTTTGCTCAGAAGTTTTGATACCCTTGTTATAAAATCTGATCATTTTAAAAACATCGGCCATCAGAATTGCCAGGGCTACAAATGCCCCGGCCATATAAATCAAAGTAATCCATAGTTGCCAGTTTACAGAGGCTGATGGCGTTGTGCCCACCGATACTATTGTCTGCTTTGCAGTTATTACCTGTTCTATTGGCTTTTGAAATGTGCCTGAATAGTGTTTGGTGTTATCCTGCCAATGTATCAGAGGCAGCAATGCCCCCAGCAGAAAGGTAAACAGCAGGAAAAACCTATTGTAATTATGGTAGCTTTCCCTGCGCAGGAAGAGATCAAAGAGTGCCAGGCTAATAAGCCAGATGGCTGCGGTGTTAACTATATACTGGAGCATAATTGTTTGATTTTATTGGTAAACCTTTTTGCTAAATTGATCTCCAAAGCTGAATACTTATCATTAGCTTAAACCAGTGTTCCCCTTTAGGGGTTCAGGGGTTTGTTTTCTCTATTGTTTTCAGCAAATCATTCAGCTCCTTTAAATTAAAGTCTTCATTCTTTACCAGGAAGCTTACCAGTTGTTTGGGCGAGCCACTGAAATACTTGTCCATCAGGCTGCTTACATCGTGCCGCGCATAATCTTCCCTGGCAATTATCGGGAAATATTCATGGGTCTTGCCGTAAGCTTTATGATCTACAAATCCTTTCTTTTCAAGTATACGCACTACCGATGAAATAGTACTGTGCGGCATATCGGGGTCACCAAGCTTGTCAATTATATCGCGCACCAGGCAGCGGCCCAGTTGCCAGATAATGTGCATCACTTCTTCTTCAGCTTTGGTGAGTGTTGGTAATGGTTTGCTCCGTTTCATAACGTAAATATACGTTGTAAAACGGAAAATGCAAATAATTATTGCTGTAACCAGAATTTATTCTACAAAAAACATGAAATCGGGGAGTAAAAGGCTATTGGAGTACAAATAATCCTTCACGAAGAAGTGGTTAAGACCTATTACCAGACTGCTCCTCCTGCTCCTTCTCGTCAATTTTCGCAGCCAGCCTTGCCAGCCGAGAAATCATCAGCTTCGTTCCAAATAGGCTTAAGGCAATTAAAAGCAACACTGCCAGTATTTTCAGAATCAATTCGCTGGCAGTAGTCCACTTTCTTGGTTGTACTACAGCCGTCATAATGGTTCCTGTTACAACTGTCAGCACGCATAAATAAAGTATCAATAACCGGCTGGCAATTTTCATTCCTTTGCTGTTCTTTACCGGGGCATCTGCCTTGTCTGTAGCAAAATTCCCTGAGCTGATTTCCTGTAATTTTTCGGCTGAATGAGAAGTCTTATTATCCGAGGTATTGCCGAATTTATACCCATTATATTTTAGCTCCAGTTCGCCGGCAAGCTCTTTAAAACCTTCGGCCTTTACAAAGGGCCTGAGTTGTTCGCAAAAGTGGAATTTAGTGCCATCTGCTAATTTCAGCCAGATAAAACTTCCTGTAATTGCACTTCTGCCACGCCTTAAATCCTCAATATCATTGTATGAAATGAACCTGTCTTCCTTATCGGCCTGGAAATGTAAAGTTATCTGCTTTAACCACTTCAGGTAAAAGCCTCCATCTCCAAACTCAATACTTACCTTGCCTTTAGCAGGATACCTTGCATACAATGGAATTATTAAAAAAGCAATCAGGTAGCGCAAGCGTATATGCTCAAAAATGGCAATAACCACCGCATATGCCATTAAACTATAGAAATAACCAGCACATACATATACGATGGTGCGTATTCGAGAGTAGGGGTATGCGATGTATGTTATCAAACAAAAAGTATTGATTGATAAAAGTAGGGAGAATAATGAGTGAAACAAAATGAGTATTAATCAAATCGTTCCTTAAATTTGGATACTCTTAAAAGTGGTTAATTCTCATGAGTACTTGCTGCCACAGAATTGGAGTTAAAGGTACTAAAACACATTTATTTATGCATTAATGTCTGCCAAGCCCCACAGCAAAAATTAGCTATTTGGACACTTGCAAAAATCGCAAGGTATCATTAACATATACCCATTTAATCCCCAATTAATTAGCCCTGAAAAAAAAATCTATGATAGCCTGTATACGGTCTATGATAGCCTGTATTGGGGCTATCATAGAAAATCAATTTTGCAAATCCATATCACCGTGCGAACTTTATTCGCAAAACCAAAAGCTATACGCTATATAGATATAGGTTTTGTAATAATACCTTATGGAACCTGCCCCGATGTTTTTAGATGTCAGAAATCCCGCTTCTTTGAAGGGAGGACTCAACGCAGCCGATTGATCAGGCGCACAAATTTTTGGACTCAGGCGATCAACACCAGTAGGGTGTAAAATAGGGTGTAATGGGAAATTTCAATAACAGTAATATCAGCTACAGTAAAGGTTTTTGGCCTTATTTACATGGAAAAATTTTCCAAAAACAATTTTTTATAGGGTAGGGTGTAGATGATTCAGGAACAATCCTCAGAGCCAACCATGAGGATTTCTCGAAATTGAAAATCCCAATTCTTCGGCGGACTAACAACACCACCCAGCTTGTAAAATAAAATTACCCATCTGGTTAAAAAATGGGACATTTTCAACGTCAAATTCGTTGATAATCAATAACAATTTGGGGCTTTTTATTTTTTAAGCAGATGGTACATTTTATAATTCTGAACCACAAAATGCGAAAACTCAACCCACAATATTTTTAACCCATTTTTAGTACGCAAAAATCATTACATCTCACCATCAATATAAATCTTACTATGCAAACGAAAAAAAATACCAAAAGAAAAGGGCCACACCGGTTACAGTATGGCCCCTTCAGTATATCGTTATATCTTAAGCTATTTTCTCTACCTGCATATAGTTCAGTTCTACCGGAGTGGCGCGACCGAATATCTTTACCACCACCTTCAGTTTCTTCTTCTCCTGGTTGATCTCTTCCACAGTACCGTTGAAGTCGTTGAACGGGCCATCTACTATCTTCACTGTTTCGCCTATGATGTATGGTTCTGCATAGCTGATACCCTGCTCGCTCACCTCATCCATCTTGCCAAACATCTTGTTCACCTCGCTCTTGCGCAATGCTGTAGGATGTTCCTTACCCAGGAAGTGAATCACGCCGGTTACATTTTTCACCGCATGTATGATGTCGTCAGTAAGCTTGCCATCCACAGCCTCCAGCAATATGTAGCCAGGGAAAAGGGTTTTCTCCCGCAGCACTTTCTTGCCGTTCAGCACCTTGAATACCTTTTCAATAGGGCAAAGGATCTGCACTACAGAGTTGGTCCAGTTGTTGATTTTTACCTCTTTGTCGAGGTATTCTTTCACCTTCTTTTCCTTACCGCTGATCACACGTATCACATACCACTTGCTTTCCTTAGCAGGCTTGGCATCCTGAACCGGGATGATTTCGTTAGTTGGCTCCATCATTATTTACCCAGCATTTTATAGATAAACTCCAATACATTTTTTGCAGCGAAATCCATACCAAAAACCACAACAGTAACCATGCTCAACGCAATAAGTACAATGATAGTAGTCTGCTGTAGTTCTTCCCATGAAGGCCAGGTCACCTTGTGGATCAACTCGTCGTAAGCTTCCTGGATATAATTACCAAATTTGCTCATAATCGTACCCGCAGCTGCGGGCTCATTTTAACCGTTAATAAATTACCTTCAACCTGTAGGGCCGGGGTATTGATTTTGCACGGGCACGTGGATTCGAACCACGATCGAAGGTTTTGGAGACCTCTATTCTGCCGTTGAACTATGCCCGTATTTTAGTCGTAAGTCGTTAG
>CAIVEH010000215.1 GCA_903904855.1 uncultured Bacteroidota bacterium
ACCGCTTCATGAAAAGCGCCTTGCTCACGAAATGCCCACATATAAAGTTTAAGTGCCTTTAATTCCACACATAATGCCCCAGGCACATATTCAATTTGAATTGTCGCAAAATCAGGTTGTTGTTTGGCCTCTGTTCTTTATGTTGATTCATCTGTTAGTCTACGCCATTATTAACGCCCCACTATAGGCTAAACGGCAAATCTTTGTTCGGCAAATTAATGGAGTTATATTAAGGTTCATTTGAATAGTGGATTTCTGCTATTAAAAAGGCTTTTTGTTTGGTTATCCCATGTTCTTAAAAAAAAGCGATGGGATAATGAGAAGCGCTGAAGCCATTGCTGGTGGCTGATATAAGTTAATTTCCGATTATCTCATCATATCACATTATACTTTACTTCTATATGCTCGGTGCAGGCTTAAGATCATTACAATAGCTGGGATTATTTTCTGTTATTTATATTATAGTAAATCATTGGTTCCAGGATTTGGGTATAATTGAAAGTATGTTGTTTTAATTCCTATGCTTAAAGTGTTGGTTATCAAATTATATTCTCAATATTTAGTATTGAAAATAGGGTATAATCAGGTATAAAAGGGTATATTTAGGTATAAAAAGGTATAAAAAGGTATATTCTGGGTATAATGTTACCTGGAATTTGGGGAAAATTGGAGGAGATTTGTTTCATAGTTTAATAAATTGTCAATTATCCTAATAATTTGGAACAAAGGTAAAATAAATAGTTGATATTTCCTAATTATTTAGCATATTTATTTTTGATCAGGATTTTCAGGATTATAGGATTTTCGGAATGGAATGGTAATAGATGCCGTGACCATAGGAATACGCGTGTTGAAATCTGGTGAGATTGATAAGGCTCAGGTCTGCTATGTGGAGGGCTTTTCTACAGAGTAGCACTAGAATTATATTAGGAAAGAACATCAGCTTCAGTACCTTGATGAGCCGAGGCCCACTCCACGCACAAATGGCTTTGCTTTGTGTAGACATCGACTGCGAGTAGGGAAACTGGTCGCAGATTTAATTATGTTACGGAAGCGGGACGCTTATATGTTTGTTCTTTTGAAAAAACCTATCAAGTAAGATAGGATAAAATTACCAACTTTGATGATAAGGAGAGGGGGGACGCTGGTACATGATACCGAGTCGAAGTTTCTTCTTCATCAAGTTGAGTTCGAGGTATAACTTGGCACTGGATGCCGCATTGTTGATAAGCCTGAACGGAGCTTGGTATTTTATCATTCTAAAAAAGGATTATGAACAAAAAAGGGTATCTCGGTATTGATGTCAGCAAAGGATATGCAGATTTCCTGTTGCTGAATAACGAAAGCCAGGTAATGGAAGAAGGCTTTCAATTGCAGGATAACAAAGAGGGCCGACAAATGCTAAAAGGACTGATTGTTAAATGGCAAAAACAGGGAATTGAAGAATTGTATTGCGGTGTTGAAAGTACCGGTGGCTATGAAAACAACTGGTACGGATATCTGAAATCTGTTCCGAAAGAGGACAAGGTATTTGTATGCCGGATCAATCCTAAAGGAGTAAAGGCAGTTAGTGATGCGTCATTAAAACGTACGATTACAGATGCAGTAAGCGCTGAGAATATTGCATCTTATTTGTTCAAGTTCCCTGAAAAAGTTGAGTATGGGAATAATGTGGTATCAGGTAATGAAGCATTTAAAGAAGGCAGGCAGCACAGTACATATATCAAGATGCTGATAAAGCAAAAGGTACAGTTGAACAACCAGTTTGAGAAATTACTGTATCAGCATTTTAGTGAAATGATGGTTTATTGCAGGCATGGGGTTCCTGTTTGGCTACTAACAATGCTGACAAAATACCCTACAGCAAAAATGGTACTGAAAGCAGGCGTAGCAAAGCTTTCGGCTATAAGAAACATTAGTGTAGAAAAGGCAATGGCAATAATTAATAAGGCAAAGACAAGTGAACAGAATATCAGTACACAAATCAGCCATGTTATAACAGCAACGGCCAAAGAAATATTGCATAAGGCAGCTTTAATACATGAGGAAAAAGAATACCTGACAAATATTTATAAGGATACGCCAGAAGTAATATTGATAAGCAGCATACCGGTTGTTGGCATAGATAGTGCTGTCGCAATCGCGCTTGAGATTGAAAATGTAGATCGTTTTGAGACCGCGAAGAAAATGGCTTCATTCTTTGGCATTCACCCAACTTACAAACAGAGCGGGGATGGAATGTGGGGTAACCACATGAGTAAAAAAGGACGTAGTGACATAAGAGGAGTTCTATACATGGCAGCGCTGGCATCAATAAGGTATAACCCGTTATTGAAGCAGGTATATGCCAGGTTCCGGGCAAAGGGTATGAAACATTACCAAGCTATGGGTGTTGTTATGCACAAATTATTGAGGATCATTTATGGCATTCTAATAAATAAAAATATTTTCAGTGCAGAAACTGATGAAAAAAATAAAGAGAGGTCCGCTGAAAAACAAAAGGAAAACGATCAGAAATTAAAGGAAGATCACAAAATAAATAAACAAAAAAAGCACCGTTTTCAGAAAACAACAACTGAGGCACCTATATCAAGAATAGCAGAGCAAAAACTAAAAAAGCAGGTAGCGTCCCAAACTTCAGTATGAAGTACATACGGGCTTACTACCTACTAGATATCAAACATACAAAAATGTTTGAAAAGGCTTGCTTTTAAACGGTATAACTTCGACCAGTGCATATTTTTTTAATATTACAACCTTAGGCCAGTTGGGTATTTGCTATATACAAGTGCCAGATGAAAACAGCTTGGGTGCCTTGATGCCGTGTCCTCAGCTTGCGCACAAAATGGCTTAGCTATTGAGTGATTACGGCTGCGACGGACTGAATTATTGGCAGTGACTTATACTTTATAATAGTTTTACCAAATGCTGATTTTATTTAATATTTTTCACAATTTCATATTTGTCGATATTCTTTCTTATTTCTAAAGCAACGTTAATGTAGGTATTTAAATTTCCAGCAAAATTTTCCCACTTAACTGAATGAATGTATGAATGGTATCCGTTGTATATTTTTACGCCATTGCACACCCTGCAATTAGCTTCCCTATTTTTTAAATTAAACATATTGTTGCCAAGAATTTGAAATAGGGAATTTGTCATGTATGTGGTACTATTACATTCAGGATTGTACTTCATAAAATAGTCATAGCTGCCATTTTCATCGGGCAAAACAACAGCAATTACAGCATTAGTTTTGCTATTACCACCAGCTCTTGATTGCTCTTTTAGAGAATAGGAAATTTCCCAGGGAATCCATTGATCTTTTTCTTCTTTGTAAGTTTCTTTCATTCCTTTTGAAATAAGGACAATAGTAACTGAACTATCAAATATTTTGTCCCCTAGTTTTGAGCCAATAGTAGCATCAGCCAATGAACCAATGTCCTCGTTATCATTTTCTCCTTTGTAAATGTGATCGCCAGCAGCAATCATTTTTTCGATTTTATCTACATAGTCTCTTGCCGTTGTAGGGTCACAGAGAGGAATAGATAATACCTTTCCGTCAGAATGCTTATATGAAACAAAAATTTTGTTTGCCATGCCATAAAATTTAAATGACGTTATTGTTGAAATTTTCGACTTCTTGATGATCATTATAGAACACAGCCCCGCCTGAAACCGCACCAATCCCTATACCAATTATTATTCCCAATGGTCCGGCTAGAACACCTATTAAGCATCCACTTAAAGTTGTTGCAATAGGCACTTTATTCTTTGAAGTTTCAGCTCTGACCATGTTGACGTTAATTTGATTTTGCACTTGGCAGTAATTACAATTAATTAAAAACACTTTACCCCATGAAGCAGATAAATGATACCTGGATTTCACTTGTGATTCCAAATACACCTTCTGATGACAGCAAAGACAGTTAAAATAAATTTTCATTTCCCTAGTTGCTCGTTTATTGCTTCAAAAAATCGCTCAATATTTTTTTTGTTCTTTCCCCAGTCATAAATCTGAAGCCCAACACTTCCTTCAGAAAAAACTTTTACAATAGTCGAATTTTCAACTTTGCTGATTAAAATTTTAAAATTTTCACCGAAAGACCAAATTGAATCTTTTATTGTAAACGTTATTACACCATCGATTAGGTCTTCCTTAAAAATTTTAAAACCAAGCTGAATTGCAGCCTTATGACAATTTACATATACAATATTGAATGGTTCTTTAAACTCATTTTTCATTTGTCTAATAATTATTACGAATTTCAATTGCTTTTTCCACCCATTTCTCAAGATTATCTCTTATATCCTTATATGGGTCATTCACATTTGGGTTATAACATTGTACTATACTTGACATATCCTTACCATTGATAGTAAAGGAATCGAAAGGATTATTTCCTTTACTACATTGACCCGATGAAAATGGATTAGCTTTAATTGTTTTTGCGCATTTAAGATTGTGTATATAAATACCTAAAACTCCCTTTCCATCTGCCCACGCTTTCTTTATTTCATAACGAACCCAAGGCCTAATTGATGTTTTTTCACCAACAAGCACGACCACACAAGTTCTATTTTTCATATTTTCGTTTATCCACTTCTCAATTTGAGCGTCCCCTCCTTTTTTTACTTCTTCCCAAGCATTCGGAGATACAGGTTCATTGTCTTCCAAAGCACCGATGTTTCGAATTTGTTGAACTCTAAAAACATCATTATCATAATGAAAGCTATAAAATATTTTCCTAGCCATAACTATTGATTTATTTGTTTAAGAATTAATATTATTGTACTTATTATTTTTTCAAAGTCTGTTTCATTATAAAGTTGGTTCATTAAATTGAAAATTTGAGAGTTTTTATCTGTATTAAAATCAATTGATTTTAAGTTGTCTGCTAATTCACCACTCATATAGCCAGTTGCCTTTACCGGTATTTGGTAAACTGCCAAATCTTGAGCGATATTAAATTCCTTTTTTAGTCCATCGGCGAGGATAATATTCATTGGATCAATATTGTCTTTTTTATTTCCGAAAAGATATATTGCTACCCCTGCTAGTGAAATCATATTTATTCGATATTCTTGCCATAAATCCTTTAATTCCTTATTGCCTGTAGGGAATTGGGGAAATGGCTTTACAATTAATTGTTCTTCTCCATATTTCTCTGGTTTAGAATATATTTCTTCTAAGGCTCCATTAATTACAGCACTACCAACACCCCAACCGAAACCATTGACAATCCTAAAATTTTCCTTAATTAATCGACTGCTTAAATTATGAATGAATTTCTGTGCAGTTTCCCTATCCCATTTCCCATATTCTTCTGCACTTCCAGAAATAAAAATTGTACGTTTTTTATATTGATTTTCAATTTCGCTAAGTATTTCTGTAATTTCAAAATAAGTATCAATATAAACTGGCTGAAGCTTAAATCTTTTTAAGTCTGAGATAAATAATTCTTGCTTTCTAGTTTTATAGGTATAGGCGTTTAGATCGCAATAATGTAGCTTTGCCTTATGGAGAGGCGAATTACCTTTGCAGGTGTGAATTCAATTATGTTCCACCAACGGTTTAAAACAGACGACGACTGCCTGGAATATTTATCCGG
>CAIVEH010000216.1 GCA_903904855.1 uncultured Bacteroidota bacterium
GCACAAGCAGCACCTTGCCATGAAAAAACTGAAGCCTGCTCCAGCCGTCAATCACATTCTGCCGGTTTGTGCGGAAAGTATATTCATTGGTAACAAGAATTATCATCAGAAATGACAGGAACATTATGAAAAAACTGGCCCAGAAACCCAGATGCCCCCATACCCCCGGAAAAGTATATGCCGAAGTAAGAAAGCTCACACCTTTTTTACCTCCTCCAAATTTCATTATTCCTGCCGATATTCCGTAATTCCATAAGGGTAATACCAACATATACAAGCCGGTAAGTACCCGGAATGTCCGGTATTGTTTTAATTTCAGCCATTCAATCCTAAGTAATTCAATCATAGACTTTTATTTTGTCAGCTCCATGAATTTTGATTCCAGGCTCTGCTTCTTCAGTGCCAGGTGCGATAAAACAATTCCTTTGCTGATGCAATATGCATTAATATCCTGCGGCCCCGCACCAGCCGCACCAAGCACACTGAGAGTATTATCGGCCAATATGATTTTTCTGATTCCCGGCATTTGCTCCAACACCACTTTAAGCCCGGCCATATCGGCTGCTCTTACCTCTACATGGTCATCATTATTCAATACTGCATCAACCGGCCCCTGCAATAAAAGATTGCCTTTTTTAAGTATAGCCACATGTGTACAAACCTTTTCTACCTCATCAAGCAAATGGCTGGCAATGATTATGGTATACCCATCTTTGTTCAGGTTTTTTATCAGCTCCCTGATTTCGGCAATACCGGCAGGGTCAAGGCCGTTGGTAGGCTCATCCAGTACCAGCACCCTGGGCTTACCCAGCAAGGCAGCCCCTATAGCCAGCCGCTGTTTCATACCCAGAGAAAAAGTCTGAAAATTACTATTTCTGCGCTCATACAATCCTACTTGTTTCAGCACAGCTATGCGGTCATCAAGCCCTTTGCCCCTGATACGCGCAGTAATCTCCAGATTATCAAAGGCCGACATGTAATGGTAGAAATTAGGAGTTTCCAGCAGGGATCCAATATCTTTTCTGGCATCTTCAGAATGTATGCCTCCAAACCACTGGTAGGATCCGGCAGAGGCAATCAGAACATCCAGCAGTATACCGAGTAAGGTAGTCTTTCCGCTGCCATTTGGGCCAAGTATACCGTAAACACTCCCTTCTGGCACATCAAACGATACATCCTTCAGCGCCTGAATAAACCCATATTTTTTTGAGATGTTTTGAATGGAAAGTATCGATTTCAACTGGTGTTTATTTTCAATAAAAGTAAAACATTCTGTGGGCAAATTACAATTTGGTCTTATCGAATTCCCATTTCCAATTATGAAAATGAACTATTGAATGCATTTTAATGATTGACAGATAAAAGGATAACCAAATAATTCATTTAGTTATTGCACATACAAATCTTTCTGTAGTGGTCCGCCTGGGTTAACGGCATAATGCGCCAGATCAGTGATACCGGCATCCCTGAGCACATCCTCATCAAGGAAAAGATTACCAGTACATTCTGCGGATGATTTTTGAAGAATATGGAAGGCGCAGTCGGCCAGGATATCTGGTTTGCGGCTCATATTCATCAGCATTTCACCACCTATAATATTCTTAACAGCTGAGGTCGCAATTGTTGTAACCGGCCACATGGAATTGGCAGCTATGTTATACTTCTTAAATTCTTTTGACCATCCCAGTGTCATCATGCTCATATTGAACTTACTGATTGTATACGCCACATAGGGTGCAAACCATTTAGGATTCATATCCAGCGGAGGGGATAGAGTAAGAATATGTGGATTTACAGATTTGCGCAGGAACGGGACGCAATGTTTGGTAACCAGAAAGGTGCCTCTTACATTGATATCATGAACCAGGTCAAACCGTTTGGTCTCTATCTGTTCGGTATTGCTGAGGTTAATAGCAGATGCATTGTTGATAAGTATGTCAATACCACCAAATACAGCAACAGCCTGCTGCACGGCGGCTATTATCTGTTCTTCATCACGGATATCACATTGCACCCCAAGGCCTTTACCACCTGCATCGTTAACTTTCTGGGCCACAGAATAAATAGTGCCACCCAACCGGGCATCTTCGGTAACCGATTTAGCTGCAATTACAATGTTGGCGCCTTCTTTGGCAAGTCTGAGTGCAATAGCCGCGCCTATACCCCTGCTGGCTCCGGTAATAAAAACAGTTTTCCCGCTGAATAGCATAAATTACAAATTATACTCCCGAAGGTAAGCAAACATAGATAAATACAGGGAAGATATTCAGCAGTCTTATATTGATAGTAGTCTTTGTCTTACGGCTTCATAAAGAATCATGCCGGCAGCTACCGAAACATTCAGAGAATCAAAACTGCCCACCATAGGTATACGTATCAATTGGTCGGCCCGTTTCAGTACATCTTTGCTGATGCCTGTATCTTCGGCTCCCATTACAATTACTGATGGAATGGTGAGGTCGCATTCATATACCGGTACACTGCCTTTCATTTGTGTTCCCAGTATCTGAATGCCATTTAGCCGCAATACATCCATTGCTTGCTGCACTGAAGGAGTACGGCAAAGAAGTATTTTTCTTAAAGCGCCTGCAGAGGTTTTTACGGCTTCTTCGGTAAGTGATGCAGCATGAGAGGTGGGGAGAATGATACCCTGTGCTCCGCAGCAAAGTGCAGACCGGGCTATTGCACCCACATTGCGAACATCGGTAATGCCATCGAGCAGCAAAAATAATGGGACTTCGCCCTTTTCCACAACAAAAGATATACCTGCCTGCAGATCGGTATATTGCAGCAAAGAAGTCCATGCTATAATGCCCTGGTGCTGCACTTTAGTCATATAATCCAGTTTCTCAACCGGCACCTGACTTATTGGTATATTGGAATTTCTTGCTAGTTGTTTGATCTGGTTTATTTCCGGCCCGGTGGCAGTACGCAGCAGAAATATCTTCTCAATGGTAACACCCTGTTCCAATGCCTCCTGAACAGGCTTGCGGCCTGCCAATAACGGAAAGGAATTTTTCGGCTTATTATTATCTCTGTGCTTCTCCAATTAAATATTAAAATCTGGTAAAGTATGTATCGTGCAAAGGTAATTGTAAATTAATTAGTTCCTTTAGCTTAAAAGTAACTAATAATTCGCCAAAGCAAATTAAATGCAGGATTCTAAAATAATTTGCGAACAATTAAACATTAAATTAAATACTGTATACATTGAAAAATCTACTTTTCGACCAAAGACTCTGCTTAAGTACATTGAAGAATATTATCTATTTAATCTGCCCATCCTTTTTTCAAAAAAGACCGTCTTTACTATGGGCGAAGCAATGTAATTTCTGAAATATTTGCTTAGTCCGAAAATATTATTAATTTTATAGTCAAACTTGCGCTCGATATGAAGCCTTTTTATACAATTGTTGTAGCAGTATTGCTATCTTTTAATGCACATGCACAATATTTCTTCCTGTCTAATTTTTCAGGTACTGCAACATTCGGTACGTTTACCTGCACAGTAACATCCACTGGCAGTGTGTCGACAGGAGGTGGTATTTGTTTTACCGCTCCAACTGAATATTGGGCAGGCCAGTCTGGACCTGGAGCCTATATATATACTGTAAATAAACCAGTATACCATATACGTGTTCATACCTGGGGTATAAACGGGGGCGCACTTGGGTCTGGTGAATATGTAACAATGTATGTGAACGGCGCCGTTTATCCGCTAACCGCTGCAAATGTTATTTCTTATACGGAGTGTAGTCCTGGTGGTGGGCCTATGTATCTCAACTTAGGAAATTTCATGGGGCCTGTAGGTTTGACCTCAAATTATAATGGTGGAGATTTTTTTATTGATGGAAATCAGTCTTCGGTTTGCGGACCTATTAATTCTTTTGAGCTGTGGTGTAATGGCAGTTTGTCGGGTGTGGCTTATCATATTGAGATGGATACCTTAAAGACACTTACCTGCATTACAGCTTTGAGCAATAATCCATGTATAGGTGATACAATTAAACTGGATATGCAGGGAGATTCCACTGCTTCTACCTATTTGTGGTCAGGCCCCGGAGGCTTTACGAGTACCCTTCAGAATCCATTTATTTTCCCTTCGGTTTTTGCTGATAGCGGTTGGTATAAGTGCATAAAATTCGGGCTAACTGTTAATGACACCGATAGTACACATGTTACTATTTACCCGAAACCTGTTGTAAATACTACCAATAATTCACCATTATGCCTGTCAGGGACAAGTACATTATTATTAGGTGTTTCTCCTGATTCTACTGGTGAAACATTTCTTTGGGTAGGTCCGTTGGTGTCTGGTTTTACTTCAACACTTCAGAATCCAACCTTCAGTACATTTGTTGGAATTGACACAGGAATATATACAGTTTATGCAACCACCAGTCATGGTTGTAAGGATACAGGCTATACCCATGTAATAGGTATTCCGGTACCGCCAACACCCGTTGTAACTGATCAGAATTACTGCCAGGGGAATCCATTTGTTCCGTATGCCCTCAGCGACACTGTTGGCGGCGATACTATATTATGGTATACAGTACCTGTTGGGGGTACTGGTAGTACA
Source organism: uncultured Bacteroidota bacterium (assembly GCA_903904855.1). Lineage (GTDB taxonomy): Bacteria > Bacteroidota > Bacteroidia > Chitinophagales > Chitinophagaceae > Nemorincola. The sequence continues at coordinate 4,583 of CAIVEH010000216.1, forward strand.
ACCCCAATATCTGTCCCCACACTTATTCCTGGCCTTTATCATGTTTGGGTAAGTGAGAAACTGGGGTCTTGCGAAAGCCTTAGAGGCACAGATTCTGTAAGGGTTACTACTACACCGCCTGCACCAGGAGTTACGGGGATTACGGAATATTGCCAGTTTATAGGGCCTGTTATCCCACTTACTGTTGCCCACACACCAACAGGAGTTGCCCGATGGTATTATTCAGCTACAGGATCTTCTTTTTCTCCGAGTCAGCCATTTGTAGATATCACTCTGGCAGGCACTCATAACTGGTGGGTTAGCCAGGTCGATTCGGGATGCGAAAGCCCAAGGACTCCTGTTACATTGATTGTTCATCCTAAGCCTCATAAGCCGATCATTAACCCAACACCGATCTGCCAGTTTATGACACCTGTTTCGGTTTCATGTAGTCCGGATACAACAGGTGTAGGCAATACGCTTGTCGTTCCTAGTCCATTCTTGTGGTATGGCACCGGAGTAACCCCTGCTATGAGTGTAGCTCCAATTCCTCCTACCAATATTGCTCCGGATACATTTGTATACTATGTTACAGAAACCACCATTTATGGCTGTGTAAGTGATAGTGCTGTAGACTTGGATGTAATTAAAGTGAAACCACCAGTTCCGGTTACTAAAGATATCAGGTATTGCCAACATGCAACGGCAGCAAAACTGAATGCATTGGCCGACAGTATCGGAAATTCTCACCTTAACTGGTATTATCATTCTGTTGCCCTGCCACCAATACCAACACCATTTACCGACACAATGCCTGGTACTTATACCTGGTATGTGAGCCAGACTGTGCCGAATGATGCTACAGGTTGTGAAAGTGATAGTGCAGCAATCAATGTGACTATAATATACAAACCTGTTTTTGATATAATTCCACCTGCACCACATGTATGCCAGTTTGATTCAATCAGGCTGTCCTATAATCCGCTTGGCCAGCCATTGTTTGCACCATCTTACAAATGGGTCCTTCCCGACGGTGCATTGTTTGCCGGAGGTACCAATCAGTTTGATTCCACCATATTCGTCCAGTTTAATAAGGCGAATATGAATAATTATGTTACCCTTTACGTTAGCGATGACAGCGGTTTCTGTACCTCTGATACATCGATATATGTTAAGGTAATTGCACAGCCATATATGGGCGCATTTACCAAGCCGGATGTTTGTCTTGGGGATACGGTTTTGCTGGGTTTGAGCTCTGTTGCAGCAGATGCCTATAACTTTAACTGGTATGTTGATAATCATCCACTGGCAAGTGCTCCATCTATCAGATTAATAACCAGCAATTCAAATAGCAGCGGGCCATTCGAAATCTCCTGGTTAGATGTAGGAATTCATGTTATAAAAGTTACCGGTCAGACAATGGAAGGCTGTAAATCGCTGGCGTACTACGATTCAGTGAATGTACACCCAAAACCAGATGCATCCTTCCAGATTGTAGGGATTGACTCAACCAACGAGTTCTGCCTTGAAGACAGTGCGCATTTCAGAGCTAATAAAACCGGCGCTAACTACTCTTATGCATGGGCGCCTGACAATTATTTTAATAACCTTAACCAGGCAGATATCTGGGGTAAAATGGATAATGCTGCCAGCACAGTGATACTTACAGTTACTGATCCATACGGATGCTATGCAACATCCAGCCAGACATTGCATCCCGGTACATGCTGTACTGTAATATTTCCCAATGCATTTACTCCAGGTAAGGGTACAAAGAATACACTATTTCGGCCAATACTTACTGGCTTCCACCGCTTCCATGAATTCAAGATAGTGAACCGTTGGGGAACAACTGTTTTTGAAGGTGGTAACAGTAATGTGAGCTGGGATGGTACTTATAATGGTGTTCCACAGGATATGGGAACTTATTTCTACTATCTGAAGTATGATTGTGGTGGCAAAACAATTGAAGCAAAGGGTGATTTGACCCTGATTAGATAAGAACTCATTGAAATTTTAAACTAAAATACCACCCATAATCAGGTGGTATTTTTTTATACCCGGGAAGCCTATGAATCCGGAATTCTACCCATCACCAGATGCATGGTTTCAAAAAGTATAGGCTTTGATGTATTGCATCTTTGTAGCAGTTTTGCTGAAATCAACTTCAAAATAATCATAAAAAGTTGTGTCATCAGGTATTCTGAAACCGATTATGAAAGAGCAGGGGATAGTACCTTTTCTAACTAATAATCTGGAATTTTCAGCCCCTTTTGGCATAGTTAATTTCCCTTCTGCGAAATTGGGGCCATAGTCGGCATCTATATCATAGACACCTGCTGCAATGTTGCTGTCTGCAATAATTTTCACACTACAGAAAAAGTGGTTCAACTTATCTTCAGTAACCGGTGAGCTCAATGAATCGATAATAGTACCGGGTACAGGCAATCGAACTTTTTTTGAAGACTTGTTCACAGTAGCTGAATTCTGGCAGGAGGTAAGTAAGCTGCCCGCCCCTAGAAGCACAGAGAATATTTTATTTTTCATTAGGGTGCAAAAATACCGGAATCAGTGAATATTGAAATCTGAAAATTCAGACTGACTTTTACCACCATGCTTACTAATTCTGTGAGAATATCAGAGGTGAATAATAAAGCATCTACTCCATCCTGCAAACGATTTCTTATGGACCAAAACAAAGTATTATGTGCATAACTATGGAGCAATTATCAGGTCATCCTCCACTTCCATTACTCCCGGGGCGCACCATACGGCACGCTCCACTTCGTTTCGTTCACCCCATGATCTTGCTTTACCTCTTAATATAATTTTATTGCCAGAGGTTTCAATAATTATCCGTTCTGCTTCAATGTCAGCACTGCGTTCCAGCGCCTCTCTGATTGATTCTCTGATAAGCGGAACATTTATCCTGGGATTAATTGTGATCTGGTTTGTAATACCTTTTAGTCCGGTAATATCTTTTACGGCATTTAAAGCTGCATCTTTCTGAAACTGCCAGTCCACCGTACCCTCAAGGGTAAGCCACCCCTTTTCTACATCCACTATTATTTGCTTATCTGGTATGGCATTATGCCATTTCAGCGCGTTCAAAGCAGCAAAGGCAAGGTCAGCGTCAGACCTCTGGCTGGAACCAGAAAGCTGAACGGTAATATTCTCCACTATACCTTTTACATCTTTTACCCGTCTGGCAGCCTCTTCTGCCAGGAGCTTTTTTGAATAGCTATCAACCTGCCCACTTAATATGACAATACCAGTTTTTACTGCTACACCTATCTCCGCCGCATTAAGCCTGGGATCCCACTTCAACTCCTCCATTATATCTGACTGCAGGTGCAAATCTGTTTTCATTTTATTGATTTTTTCATCTGAAATTGCTTTTGCAAACTTATCTTACAATTAACCTATGCACACTGACATCAGTCAATCGGATGAATGATACCTGTTTGGGATAGACTAATAAAATTCAGTATATGTATTGGCCGAAATCAATTTCAGGCAGGTAAATGATTCCTGCTTTTTTGTTGCCAAATACCAATGTTGCAGTACTAAAGCAATTATTCATTTACATTTGTAGCATGGTAAAAGAGAACATTGTAAACCTGGTTCCGGCAGTCTTCGCTGAAGATTCAAGGGTATGGATATTCCAATCCAGCCGTGCCTTTATAGAGAAAGAAGAAAAGGAAATCAATGAACAGTTGTGCCAGTTTTATAAACAATGGCTAAGTCATAATAACCCGGTGAAAGGATGGGCTGGCTTGCTGTTCAGGCAATTTATTGTGGTAATGGCCGATGAAACCGGTGAAATGACGGGTGGTTGCAGTATTGATGGAATGATGAGAGTTGTAAAAAGCCTGGAGCGCCAGTATGACGTTAATTTCTTCGACCGGATGATGATCACATTCCTTGTAAAGAACAAGGCTGAGATGCTACCTTTCAGCCAGGTTCAGTATGCAATTGATAAAGGTTTTATAGATAAAGACACACTCTTGTTTAATAACGTGGTCAATAACAAAAAAGAACTGCTGGAGAACTGGCTTGTACCGTTAAACAAAAGCTGGATGGCTGGTCGTTTAAATTTTTGATTGTAGCTTGTTCTCATCCCTTATTAAATTCAGGATTGATAAAATAGTAAGCAGTAAACCGGCAATATTTTGTTGCTTCAGGTATTTTATTGCTTTGGTTAGTATACCGTGAAAAGTGATTTGGTTTGTTTATGAAAATGCAAATTGAGTAGTTAAATCACCGTTAAACTGTATATTATTTTTGACCCTCCTACAGGCTACATTAGTATATTTGTTATCCAATGAAGAAAATCTTTTCCTTAATAGTAATTCTGATCACATTGTCTGTATTGGGCATACTGCTTATACAGATGTCATGGATCAACAAAGCGCTTGACCTGAAACATGAAAATTTTCAAAGGTCAGCCGATAAATCCCTAAAAGATATTGCCTTAGAAATACAAAGCGAGTTTATATCGAAGCAGCCATCACTTCCTATGAATAAAAAAACAACGCAGTATGTATTGGAAACTAAATTTACAACCCAGGGTTATTTCACCAAAGAAGAACTACATGGCATAATTGAGACTGAACTTAAGCAGAATAATATAAAACAACCTTTTGAATTTTGTATCCTGGATATGTTCAAGAACCCTTTGTTCCTGTCTGATGGCTTCAAACCTCAGGACCTGAACCAGGGCTACACATTTTCTATTGGCCTTGCCAATGACAACAGCGCCATGCAGCAGGAAGTGCTGTATATTAAAATACCGGAAGACAATGGAGTGGTGATCCGTGAAATGTTATGGATGATCATTGTTTCCATCGTTTTTACAACGATCATTATACTTGCATTTTTTGTAACAGTGCGCACATTGTTTAATCAGAAAAAGCTATCGGAGATAAAATCTGATTTTATCAACAACATGACACATGAGCTAAAAACGCCACTGGCAACCATTTCGCTGGCAATAGATGCACTGACAAATGAAAAAGTGATTCATGATGTAGACAAAATAAAAATCTACAGCAGCATGATCAAGGAGGAAAACAAGCGCATGAACAAGCAGGTAGAAAAGATACTACAGGCGGCACGGCTTGAGAAAGAAGAGATAAAACTGAATGTACAGGAACTGGATACGCACGAGATCATACACAAGGTGGCAGATAATATGATGCTGCAGATAAAGGAGAAAAACGGAACACTTAGCCTTGACCTTACGGCGGTAAACCACAACATTGAAGCAGATGAGGTACACTTCTCAAACATCATTTTCAACCTGCTGGACAATGCCATGAAATATTCGGATAAGGCGCCGCAGATAGAAGTGGTTACCCTGAATACAGGCAATGGAATGCTGTCTATAAAAGTTAAAGATAACGGCATAGGTATGGATAAAGAAACCCAGGCGCGCATATTTGAGAAGTTCTACCGTGCCCATACCGGCAACCTGCATAATGTAAAGGGTTTCGGGCTTGGGCTGAGTTATGTAAAAGCCATAGTGGATGCCCATAATGGTAAAATAAAAGTGGAAAGCACACCGGGTAAAGGCAGCATTTTTACGATTATATTGCCAACCAAGCTGCCGAACTTGAGTTGAGAAATTGTTGCAATAAAAATGATTATCTGATAGTTTCTTTAGCACAGCTACCCTGGCCAAGACTTGTTTTATTTATTGCTATATTTCATAAGGCCATGCATACAACCTTAGAAGCGTAATAAAATATTAAAATCATTTAGGCCTTGAAAGTAAATTATTTAGTTTTGTTTATATCTTTGTTGTGGCTTGTAATAATTTTATTTTGAGTTATAATAGAGTTACAAGCAGATAACCGTAACTATGTTTTTTTTTAAAATCCATTTTCAACACTAAAACGCTCAGTAATGAAAAAATGTACTTTAATAGTTGTTGCATTTCTTATTTCTGCAATTTCTGTAATTGCAAAAGAAGGAATTTATATTGAATTCAAGGTAACCTCATCTGCGATGAAAATGTCGGGGACCAGTAAAAGCTATTATGCAGGTGGTAGTTCGCGTACAGAAATGAATATGCAAAGCGATGCAATGCCTGGCCCGATGAATATTGTATCGCTATACCTTAGTAGTGAGCCGGGTAAGGCGTATTCGCTCAATGAAAAGGATAAAACCTATACGGAGACAGATATCAGTAAGGCAATAGAAAACAGGGAAGATGATGAGTATGATGTTACTGTGCAGGGAAAAGAAAAAGTGAACGGATATAACGCAACCCATGTAACTGTGCTGAATAAAAGAACACAACACAGTAGTGAAATGTGGTTATCGAAAGAGGTGGCAGGATATGCAGATTATGCAACGGTGAAGAGCAAATACCTGGGTGGTGAAAAATTCTTTAGTATGCTGAAAGAAAAAAATGCAGAGGGTTTTGTTGTGCGTATGGAAGTTGCGGCCGGCAGAGGTGGAACAATGCAGATGGATCTGGTAAAGGCAGAAAAAAGGAATATTGATGAAAGCCTGTTCAGCCTGGATGGTTATAGCAAAACATCTGGCCCTGGCGGCCCTGCTGGTATGGAGCGGCCTAATGTGCAGCAATTGCAAAACATGACTCCTGAAGAACGCAAGAAGTATATTGAAGAAATGAAGGCAAAGTACAAAAAGTAACATTAAGGATAGTTATTCTTCAGCTGAGAGCAATCAGCTAAAAAGTTTGGCAAGAGAAAAGGCAGCAGCGGCAGCAAGCACACCAGTAAGTGTAACCTTAAGGGTGCCTTTAAGCAGAGGCTGGGCGGTAACTTTGCTTTTCAGATATCCGAAGATCATCAGGGCATAAGGGTTACGCAACAGTAGAGGTTTAAGCCGGTTTAGCTCATTTAGGGGAACGGGGGAATAAAACCACCCAGCAATTATGAACCTGCAAGGGTCGCCCCGATTCTAGCTGAACGCTGCTTAAGTGGTCGCTCCATCTCCAGTTTCATTGGTCGACTTTCGCAGGTTAATTTTTCAACAACATTTAAATAAATCGCTTAAATTACTTTTCACCGGAGAATATGTAAATTTGCCGCTAACCTTTTCAAAACCAACCACGAGGTACCAATGGCATTATTAGGTAATCTGATAGCACGCTCATTAAAACTCCGTAAACAATTCAAGCTACCAGTAGCTCCTCCACTTACGTATCAGCGCCATGCTCTGCGCCAGTTGCTGGAGCGGGGACAGTACACTTCATTCGGAAAACACTATGGCTTTGGAGATATACTCAGTAAGGAAATAGATTTTATAAAAGCTTTCAGAGAGCGTGTGCCCGTATGCACCTATAAAGAAATGCATGCCAACTGGTGGTATCGCTGTCTGCAGGGTGAAGAGAATGTAACCTGGCCGGGCAAGGTGAAATATTTTGCATTGAGTTCGGGTACTTCAGATTCGGCCAGCAAGCATATACCTGTTACCCACGACATGATAAAGTCTATAAAGAAAGTGGGTTTCAAGCAGCTGTATAGTATGGCCAATTTCAAAATAAAGCCAGTGGCTTTTGAGAAGGGTATACTGATGCTTGGCGGCACTACATCGCTTTTTGAAAAAGGGGAATATTATGAGGGGGATATGAGCGGTATCAGCGCAAAGAATATGCCTCGCTGGATGTCGTCATTGCTATACAAGCCAGGGCAGCGGATCAGCAAGCGCCACAAATGGGAGGACAGGATAAAACTAATAGTAGAGAAGGCCGACCAGTGGGATGTGGGTATAGTGTGCGGTGTGCCTGCGTGGGTGCAGATAGTACTGGAACGGGTTATGAAGCATTATGGTGTGAAAAACATACATGAAATATGGCCTAACCTGAGTGTATATATTCATGGCGGTGTTTCTATTGAACCTTACAGGGAGAGTTTTAAACACATCTGGGGCAAGCCGGTAACCTTTATAGAAACCTATATGGCATCGGAAGGCTCTTTTGGTTTTCAGGCCAGGCCGGGAGCCGGGATCAGGCTGGTATTGAATACGGAGATATTTTATGAATTCATACCTTTTACTGATGATAATTTTGATGAAGAAGGTAATCCGAAACCAAACCCGCAGACCTACCTTATAAATGAGGTGCAGGAAGGGGTGGAATATGCTGTTGTAATCAGTACATGTGCTGGCGCGTGGCGGTATATTATAGGCGATGTATTGCGATTTACCAACGCGCTGGAGCATGAAATAGCCATTGTGGGCCGCACCAAGCAGTTCCTGAGCCTTTGCGGTGAGCATATGTCGATAGACAATATGAACAAGGCTATAGAAACGGTTTCCAAGAAACTGAAAATAACTATAAGGGAGTTTGCCGTGGCAGGGCTTAAGCACAATAATCTGTTTGCCCACCAATGGTATATTGGTTGTGATGACGCGCACCTGGATCAGGAAAAGTTCAAGCAATTGCTGGATGAAACCCTGAGCAAGCTGAATGATGATTATGAGGTGGAACGCACATCGGCACTGAAAGAAATTTTTATCAAGGTCTTGCCAGCCCATGTATTTATCGACTATCTGAGGGCTAAGGGCAAGGAAGGGGCAATGAGTAAATTCCCGCGGGTACTGAAGGGCACAACTTTGCAGGATTGGGAACAATACCTGGAGAAAAACAGGATAGTGGAGATTAGTGCATAGTACAGCAATTGTATATTTCTTATTTTTTATCCCTTACATAGATGTGCCGCACTTTTGAAGTGTGGCACATCTTACAACTATAAAGCTATATTTCTTATTTTTTTATCCTCGTCTTCTTATTGAAACCAAATTATCTTTGCGGTTAATTGAGAACGGTATGAGTAAAACAATATTAATTACAGGAGCAACATCAGGTTTCGGGAAAGCAATTGCACACCGCTTTGCAAAGGAAGGATATACTATCTGTCTCACTGGCAGGCGCACAGACAGGTTGAAGGAGATCAGTCAGGAACTTAAAGATCAGTATGGCGTAATGGTATATGGCCTTGCTTTTGATGTGAGAGTAAGGGCTCAGGTAGAGGCTGCGATTGCAAAACTGAAAACCCTTGTGACATCTATTGATATCCTGGTTAATAATGCAGGCCTTGCATCGGGACTATCAACCATAGATGAGGGAGATGTGGATGATTGGGAACTGATGATAGATACCAATCTTAAAGGGCTGCTTTACGTAACCCGACAGATTGCGCCACTGATGCGCGAACAGGCCAGCGGGCATATCATCAATATCGGGTCTACAGCTGGCAAGCAGGTGTATAAAAACGGCAACGTGTATTGCGCCACAAAATATGCTGTTGATGCGCTGAATCAAGCCATGAGGATTGATCTGCTGCCTTATGGCATTAAGGTTACAGCCATTAATCCCGGTATGGCAGAAACTGAATTTTCGCTGGTGCGGTTTAAGGGTGATGAAGAGCGGGCAAAAAATGTATATAACGATATAAAACCTTTGCGGCCAGAAGATATAGCAGATATTGCATGGTACTGTGCCAGCCTGCCCCCGCATGTATGTATCAACGATCTTACCGTTACCTGCCTCACTCAGGCAAGCAGCTTTTATTCAATTAAGGAATCGGAGCGTAAGAAACCGGGAGGAGTATAAGGAATTGGACAATAAATCAAAAAGGGAATGATTGCTCATTCCCCTTTTGTTTTATAACAGTATTTATTGCGAAGCTACTATAATGAAGATCCGTTTCCCTTAATCTCCAAGAAAGTCCGGCTGGCTTATTCGCCAACTACTTCAAACTCAATTTCTACCAGGTTGTCTTTACCGAAGTCAACGCTTGCTTTGTGCATACCAGCTTCCTTAATATCATCAAGGATGGTAATGCGGCGGCGGTCGATATCGTATCCTTTCTGCTCGCGGATGGCGCGCGCAATCTGGATAGAGGTAACAGATCCGAAGATTTTGCCACTGATACCGATCTTGGCGCCCACCTTAACGGGCGAAGCTTTAAGAACAGTAGTAACCTGAGCTATTTCGGCCATCAGTTTATCTTCTTTCTTCTGCAATTGTTTGCGGCGCTCTTCCATGATTTTTGCATTAGAGCCACTGGCTTCAATAGCAAATTTCTGAGGAATAAGATAATTGCGCGCGTATCCGGGCTTAACAGCCACCAGTTCGTGGGCAGAGCCCAGATTGTCAACGTCTTTTATGAGGATTACTTGCATGATTCTATTTTAAAAGGTCAGTAACGTATGGTAAAAGAGCCATCTGGCGGGCCTTTTTGATCGCCTGTGATACTTTGCGCTGGAATTTCAGTGAGTTACCGGTAATTCGGCGCGGCAGCATCCTGCCTTGTTCGTTGAGGAATTTCTTCAGAAATTCTCCGTCTTTATAATCGATATAACGGAGACCCATTTTCTTAAAACGGCAGTATTTCTTCGGGCGTTTTTCGATACGTTGGGACGTCAGGAATTTTATTTCGTTTTGCTTTGCCATTGTCGTGTGATTTTAAGCGTTTTCAGCGGTTAAGTGTTTACTGCGTTTCCTGAGGTTGTAAGCTACCGAGAATTTGTCGAGGCGGGTAACCATGTGGCGGATGATGGTTTCATCGCGGTTCATCATGATTTCCATTTTTGCATTGGTATCAGATGGAGCTTTGAATTCAAGCACATAATAAAGGCCTGTTGTCTTTTTCTGGATGGGATAAGCCAGAGAGCGTAATCCCCATACTTCCTGGTGCACAATTTCGCCACCATGCGCTGCAATGAAGTCTGTGAACTTCTTTTGGGCGCCTTTGTAATCTTCATCCGATAATACGGGAGTAAAGATCACCATCACTTCATAATCCTGAAGGTTGTTTTCTGTTGCCATAATTTGTTTTAAAAAGGTTAATCCAACTGCCCGGCGGGAACATTGGATACTTTTTTAGTCATAAGTCTTAAGTAGAAAGTTGTAAGTTTATACTGCCAACTGAAAACTGTTAACTGCCAACTTGAAAAGTAGCCGGGCAAATTTGGGATTGCAAAAGTAAGGGATAAAAATATTCAAACCAAATAAAACATTTAAGTAATCTGGTATCTTAATATGGTGTTGAAAAATATTTTGATATAGATAGTAGTTTTTTCAAAACAGATGCTTATTTTTATAGCAGTATAAAATAATTACCTGGAGAATGCGTTAGTTGAGTGATGATTTGTAATTATTGTACTATAAACCAATTTTTTTATGGGCCAGGTAAAAGTCAGCAACTTGGTATGTCTCACAGCCATACAGGTATACTGAAGAGAATCAGAGAAAGTATATCCAGCCTCTTTAAGCCGGAGGAAGTTGAAGTTACTTTTAAAGTAAAAGGTAATCATGTAACTTACACCTATACCAAAATCGAACACAGGCATATTGCCTGAGGTTTTAAATTGGAGGTGGGAAATACTTTTACCAGAGGAATTGAACAAATCAATTCTGCTGGTGTTATAATTTTGTCTTTCAAGGCTAAGTAATAACCTTTTGTATCCAAACCTATTATTTTATCGGCTTAAGTTCTCCTTCTTTTATTGCCATTTAATCCCACGTTTTGTTTTTCTACTCTTCATTGCCAGATACTATCTACCTTTATTCAGGTAATCAATTAGTATTGGCCAAACCTTGTTAGAAATTAATTTTAATGGCTGAGAAATGATTCCAAAATGCCAATAAGAAACTGTTCACCACTTAGTGCAGGAGTTATTAAGTTATCAATAGTAAAAGCAACCTAAAATAATGCCGGATACAGAGCAATTATACAGCGCCTACAAAACGATAATGCAGAAGGCCGCCGACCTTAATAATGCCAGTGCTGTACTGGGATGGGACCAGGAAGTATATATGCCAACTAAAGGGGCTGAATTCCGTGGCAGGCAACTGGCTACGCTGGCGGGGCAGGCCCATGAATTGCTCACAAGCGATGACTTCGGGAAGTTGCTGAATGAACTATCGGGCAGGCAGGGGCTGGTTGATGTAGAACAGAATAATGTGCGGCTGAGCCTTGAGGATTATGAGAAAAACAAAAAACTTTCAGCGGCTTTTGTTGAGGAATTATCGAAGCTTACCAGTGAATGTTTTAATGCGTGGATAACTGCAAAGAAACAAAATGATTTCACCTTGTTTGCACCATCGCTTACAAAAATGATAGCCCTGAAAAGAAAGCAGGCTGAATTGTTGGGATATAAGGCCCATCCTTATGATGCGCTTCTGGATGAGTATGAGAAGGGTGCTACTGTGGCTATGCTGGACCCTGTGTTCGCCGGAATAAAAGAGCAGATGCCTCTATTGCTGGCCAGGATAAAATCTGCGACTCAGGTAAGCAATGATTTTTTTCATCAGCATTATCCCAAACAACAGCAGTGGGATTTCGGTATTGATGTATTGAACCATATGGGTTTTGATTTTGAAGCAGGCAGGCAGGATATTTCAGAGCATCCGTTTACAACAACTTTTGCACCTACTGATGTGCGGATAACTACGCATGTAAATGAAAACAATTTCGCTTCTATGCTGTGGAGCTGTATTCATGAAGGCGGCCATGGGTTGTATGAACAGGGGCTGCCGGAAGATCAGTATGGCTTACCGCTGGGCGCAGCTGTATCATTAGGTATACATGAGTCACAATCCAGATTATGGGAAAACTGTATAGGCAGGGGTAAGGACTTCTGGACGTATTTTTATCCAAGATTGCAGGCTAGTTTCCCGGAGCAATTAAGTTATATAGATACAGATACTTTCTTTAAGGCTGCCAACAAGGTTGAACCTTCGCTAATACGCATAGAAGCCGATGAACTGACGTATCATTTTCACGTACTGATCAGGTATGAAATAGAAAAGGCTTTGATTGAGGGCACTCTGGAAACAGAAGAAATACCAGCCCGGTGGAATGAACTCTATAACAAATACCTGGGTGTTATGCCCCCTGATGATAAAACAGGCGCTCTGCAGGATGTGCACTGGAGTCATGGCAGTTTTGGTTATTTCCCTACCTATACACTGGGTAGTTTTTATGCAGCACAATTTTATGCACAGGCTCAGAAAGATATACCGGGTTTACTGGAACAAATACGAAAAGGCCAGTTCAAACCGTTATTGGAATGGCTCAGGGAAAAGGTGCATACTCATGGCCGGCGCTATACATCAGAAGAATTATGTGAGCGCATTACTGGCAAAAAACTGGATGCTGCATGCTTTATGAGTTATGCTGAAGAAAAGTTCGGGAGAGTATATGATTTGGTAAATTCCAAATAACAAATTACAAAACTCAAATTCCATGTTACCAATTCCAAATAACTTAAAACAAATTCCTGGATGAGGTGATTACCGGGATAGTAAAATATAATGAGCCACTTGAAGTGGAGGAGTTGCAGTTCCTGGAGAAAAAGGCGGCAACCGACAGGTCGAACTATTATAGGGTTTTCCAGGTAATGATGATTGGTAGTTTTGTGATACCCTTTGCCGGTGCATGGTACCGGGCAATAGATGGAATGGAGGATGCATTTTCACCGCTTCGCTATTTCGCTACAGCAGGGGTTTTGGTTACCTTATCATCTGTTTCTACCTATATTGCCTACCGAACCTATCTCAGAAAGGTAAGGCTTGATATCAGGGATAAAACCAAGACTATTGAGAAAAGCCACATTATGAAGAAGGTGCATATAGCAACAAAAGATACCTACCATTTTTATATTGATTCGGCAATAAAACTGAGTATAGAAGTGAAACTGGAAGACTACCTGCTTATGAATACCGGCGATGAGGTAAGTATTGAGTATGCAACACACTCAAAGGAATATCTGGGGTATTTTTAGTAACTGTTTTTCAAGATTAGTTCTATACTTTTGAAGTATACAATGGCAATTGTAAATTGTAAACTGCCAACTGTAAATTATGTTATTCAGCAATGTCGTAGGCCAGCAGCTGGCAAAGAATGGTTTATTGAAAATGTGGCACAACAATGTGTTTCCACATGCGCTGCTTATTGTGGGCGCTGAGGGTACCGGCGGACTACCCATGGCGCTGGCTTTAGCTCAATATATCTTTTGTGAAAACAAAACTGAAACAGATGCCTGTGGCTATTGTGCGGGTTGCAGCAAAGCCTCAAAACTGGAACATGCCGATCTGCACCTGAGCTTTCCTTCTATTACTCCAAAGTCGGGCAAGGCAATGAGCAGGTTGTATATACAGGAGTTCAGGGAGTTTGTAAAACAATCGCCATATGGCACTACCTACGACTGGCTGCAGCACATTAATGCCGAAAACAAGCAGGGAAACATTACTGCTGAAGAGTGCCGCGAAATAATAGAATCGCTTAACCTGAAATCGTATGAAGGCGGCAAAAAGGTGTTGCTGATGTGGCGGCCCGAATACCTGGGCAGAGAAGGCAATATACTGCTGAAACTGATTGAAGAGCCACCTGCTGATACGATACTGATACTTATAGCTGAAAATACCGAAGATATTCTGCCTACCATCCGCTCTCGTACACAGGATATTAAACTGGCACCGATAGGCGCAACAGATATTGCAGATGCCCTTGTAACCCGCATGGACACAGAACCCAGAAGGGCAGCCCAGATAGGCCATATAGCCATGGGCAGTTATACCGAAGCCCTGCGATTGCTGCGGCATACTGAAAATGACCTTTTCCCTGATGTGCGGAATCTGTTTAATTCTATTTTCACCAAAGATGGCCTGGGTATAGGCAGGTTTGCCGATGAATGGTCGAAGGCGGGCAGGGAGCAGCAGAAGAATTTTCTGCATTACATCATTCAACTACTGGAGCAGGCTGTAAGGGTTCGTTACCGGCCCGATGTGGTTAAAGAATTACCTGATGCTGAAGCTCAGTTTGTTCAGAAGCTTGCAGCTACCAAAATCACTTTCGAGGGATTCGGGCTAATGTCGCAGGCAATATCTGATACCATATTTTATATAGAGCGAAATGCACACTCAAAGACACAGCTTCATGCAATGGCAATAAGATTGCAATACATTATCAAAGGCCAGCCAGTGCCCGCTTAGGTGATTATTCTTTGCGACTCTGTTTCAATCTTCCCTTTATAAAGCGTACTCTACCTGAAGGACTAATTTTTAAGATACCAACAGGCTTACCAATCTGTCTACCTCATTTCTGGTTTTTATCTTTGACTCCGGTAGTTCAGAAGTAAGGGCTTTAATAACGGATACAGCTATCGAAACCTTATCCATTGGAGCAAACACAAGGCTTGGCACCACCACATCGTGCACATAATCCATATTGCTGGCTATAACCTTCATGCCGCTGTCCACAGCCTCTATAAGTGGCAGCCCGAAGCTTTCCATTACTGAAGGGAAAATGAGGAAGGGGCATGTGAAATACAGCTCCCTGGGGTCAACATAAACATGGTTCACAATCCTTGCCCCACGTGCGTTCAGCTCATTCATACGTGCAATATATTGCGGGCCTGTAGCATCAATGGTCAGATGTAGTTTTGGCGTAAATCCTTTCTCCAGCAGGTACTCCCAGGCATCGAATAGGGTAGTATGATTTTTTTGTGGGGATGGGTTGCTGATAAAAACAAATTCATCCTTCACCCGTTCATTGAAAGGCTTGTGCCCGCCAATGTATTTTCTGTCGTCATAGAAAGGTATCTGCAGGCAATGAGCTGTATCTTTTAATCCCAGGCCGGTGAGTTCCTGAACCATGTGGGGTGTCTGAACTATATAATAATCAGTATTCTTATTGAACAGTTTTATGACCAGGTATTTCGCATACAGCTTTAGATATTTCGAATTGAATTTCTGTTTGGGCGCTTCAAGCAATTTCTGGTTATGCGAATAAGTATATACCGGTACTTTCAGTTTCAGTGGGGGCGGGGTATTGGCGAAGCAAAAAACCTTTGAGTAGTCATTCCTGCGAAGTTTATAAAACCGTATACGGTCTGCCATTTTATTAGGGATGACAATAAAGTTTTTATTGAGTGCAGCTGGCTTATCAAAACGGGGATCGAGCAGAAAAAAGAAATCATCTTTTTCCGGCCGTTCCAGTATTTTTTCAATCAGGTATTGCAGCAGCACTGCTCCTCCACCTTTGTTGATATACAATGCATCAATTAGTATCATTCAGCTTTATTTGGATTAATCTTTCACCCAAGGAATCCCTGGTTTCTCCTTTTTATTATAAACACAATCCATTATCTTCAGAAAATAGCTGGCGCCACCAGCACCGCTCAGCGCTTTATTGGCCCAATCAATAATTTGTGTGTGGCTGGCATAAGAGTCTTGCTGCAGCATTTTGCCAATTGCTGTCCTGCAACTATCCTCATTTGCCCAATCAAATGTAACACCATTAACCCCGTCTTTTATTACCCAGCTCACCCCGCAAATATTGCTGCAGATAGCCTTCAGTCCGTTCAGTAACCCCTCGCTGATAATAACACCCCAGCCATCTTTTTGCGTGCTGGGCAATACAACCCAGTCATAGTGGGCATACCTTTCCAGCAGTTCTTCATGATTGAGGAAAGGGTGAATTGTAATTTTATTTTCAACGTGGTTTTTTATTGCCAGCTGTTTTATCTGTTTCTCATCTGGTCCGGTACCATAAAGGTCAAGGGTGAAGTTGCTTTTTCCGGAGTTTATAAGCTGCTCTGCAAACCTGTAAATCCCTTTGCCAGGCTCCAGCCTGCCAGCATAAATTATACGCCGTAGCTCCTTATCGTTTTTTGTTTTTTCAGGTGCAGGAATCAAACTGATAAAATAGGCCCAAGGAAAAATATAGTCCTTATTAAAGCCAAGTTGTTCATATTGCGCTACTCCTTTTTTTCCTATTGCCAGTACAAACTGTATGTGCTTTGAATACCTCAGCTTGTAATACTTGTATTTAATGCCCCGCAACCATCCTGTTATATTGGCAGGGTTGTAGGGTTCTGTCATTATCCCGATCCTGCATTTTTGATTGATACATTCGTCAAATGCAGCCGATATCATTCGCCCAACCTTAATACCACCCATAACATGCACCGCATCTTTATGCTCCTTCACCATTGTGGTGATGGCATTTTTATCCGGAGACCTGATTATTTCCACATGCTCTATAACCGGTACCTCCCAGCCCATATTTTTCCTGTAGGGTGTTATATCTTCTTCCACCACCAGCACTACCCGGCAATCTGGCAACAGTGCCAGAGCCTCCAGAAATGCCTTCTGGTGTATGCTGATAATCCCCTGCCAGAAAATAAATACCATAGTCCTATTTTGTTGCCAGTTCCTGATATACAGCCAGGTACTGTTCTGCTATTATTTTGTAATCATATTTAGCTGCATTCTCTCTGCCCCTCGCCACCACATCATCATACAGTTTCTTATCCAGCAATGATAGTATTGCATCCCTTATTTCAACAGGTTTATTGGGATCTACCAATACCGCCGAGTCTTTACCAAGTTCCAGCATAGCCCCTATGTTACTGGTAATAACGGGTCGGCCAACACATTGTGCCTCCACAATAGGCATACCGAAACCTTCATAATGAGAGGCCATAAACAGCACATCGCAGGCCACATAACGCTGGTAAACCTCTTCATCACTTAAGCCGCTGAAAACAGTATGTGCAATATTAAATGCTTTCAGTTTTTCCAATTCATCGTGTGCCGGCCAGCCAATAATATTGAGGTGAAAATTTGTCCCTTTTGCAGCTTCAATAAGATTATCCAGGTTTTTATGTTTGCCCGTGCCCATCATCAGGATAACCGGAGGTGAATTCAATTTTTCTTTTGCCGAAAACCGGAATACTTTTTTCACCGGGTCGGGTATTATCCTGATTCTATCTTCTGGAAAGTGAAAATATTTAATCAGTTTTTGTTTGGTGAAATCGGAAACAACGGTAACAATATCAACTTGTTTAAGCGGCAGGTAAAACCAGAATAAATGATAAACCAGTTTAACAAGTTTGGAATGTACAGGGTTTTCATAAAAGCCGAGATCATGCACAGTAAGAATTGTTTTCTTTCCCCTCAACCCCATAGCCAGGAAATTTACATCACCTGTAATATGGTTTATTTCACTGGCAAACTTCCCTGCCCTCCTTGTATTCTGCAACCTTGTAAGGGTGGCATCGCAATAAAAATCCTTTATCTCCACTCTGTCCTGCAGGCACTCTTTTACAGACCTGAATATGCCTTCTATCGAAAGACCTGTTTTCCTTGGTTCCCTGTAAAAATGTGTTACGCTCAGCATGGCAATTCTATCGTGGTTTTAATCAGGTTGCCCATGGATTGGCAATAATTTGCAGTAAAAATAACCTATTTGCCCAAGTAATAAAATCAGGATTTAAACAATAATTATGCAGGTGGCTGAAATGTTTCGGTGATGAATAAACAAACAACCTGGTTATTTTAGCCGGTTTGCTTTTTCTTATGGAAAATTAGGGGAGGATGTGTCTTTCTAATAAACACATTACTATGGCTGATATGATAGTTTCGCAAAAATGCGGCAGGCGCAAAGTGCATACACCCCGCATAGATTTTACCCCAATGGTTGACCTTGGGTTTATACTCATTACCTTCTTTATCTACACCACAACCATTGCCAAGCCGGGATCACTAGAGATTAATATGCCAGCTAAGGAAGCTTCAGGTGAGATAAATGTATATGCCGATACAAGTACCATAACGCTGATACCCGCCGGCAATCACAAAGTGGCCTTTTATAAAGGTGCATTCAACGAACTGGAACCACTGAATAACAAGCCAGTAAATGAAGTGAGAGATATGCTAACTGCAATGAAAAAACAGCTTGCTGATCTGCCTCTTACTTTACCGCTTCAAGCTCATAAACTACATGTGATCATAAAGCCAAATGACAACTGCAAATATGAAGATGTGGTGCAGCTGCTTGATGTTATGAACCTGGTTGGCGTGCCTTATTATGCACTGGTAGATATAACAAAAGAAGAAAAGCTACAGGCTGATAATTTTTAGGTATTTGTACTAAACTTTGAAAGTGTGGGACAACCTGATGATTCCTATTCTTTAATAATCCTCTTGTTAATTATTTCGCCCTTAGTATCCCGGATCCGCAGGATATATGTACCTGGCATTAGCGATTTGGTAGCTACAACTTCCTTATTTGAATTGATTTTATCTGAAAATAGTTCCTGGCCCAGTAAATTGAACAGGCTATAAAAACAGCCGGATGCATTTTCAATGGTAATATTATATTTCGCCGGATTGGGGTATACTATTATCGAAGTGTTCAGATTCAATCGTTGAATACTAAGTGTGTTTATTCTGGATGCGATTGTTTTTTCAGTTATAGCTTTGCCACAAGTATTGCTGGTTGTGATGACACAGGTTACTGAATCATTATCTCTTAGTGTGTAGCTGGTGAAAGATATATCGGTCGCTCCGGCAATGTACGTTTTATTTATAATCCACTGATAGGCAACCGGACCAGATGATCCTGAAACAGAAGCTGTATAAGTAACTGGTTGGCCATAAAATACATTGGTGTCGGGGTTTGCAGTAATGGTTACAATGGGAATTGATGGGAGTTCAAGTGTCAGTTGGGTGCTGTTGCTCACAGTATCAGGTGTAGCACAATGGGCATTACTTTTAAGAATTACTTTTACGATATCCCCAATTGCGGGAGTATAACTAAATTTCTGATCTGCAGAAATATGCAGACCATTTACAAGCCATGTATAGGCAGGAGCCGAACCACCATTTATTGAAACAGGAGTGAAAGTGGCTACTGAGCCAGTACAAAGGGTGTCGCCCGGGCTTACTGATATATTTACGCAATGATATACCATACGCACCAATGCGCTGGTAACATTTGTATAAATATAGTGAACAAATTCTTTGCCTGATAATTGATTTTTGTGGTGGTTTAAGATTTGTCGGATACCTTGTTTTGAGTATATTTACAGTATGGAAATAAAACCAACTGAATATATAATAGTACAAGCAGACACAGCACCTGATTTAGCCAAAGCTGTAACAGCAAAGATGAAAGAGGGTTTTCAACCTTTCGGCAATATTGTTTCCGATACAGAGTACCGAGAGAATAAATTCGGTGACGAATTAGAAATACCTGTATTGCTGCAAGCGATGATCAGGTAGTCTTAAATATCTATTTTGGCATCCCGTTCTTCAGATTTTCTGTATCGCTTTTTCATTCTTATATCTCGTATGTCCCCTGATATTTTTGCGAGATAATAAACAATTGCGCTGTAAAAAGCCGCATCAAGTATTAAATGTAAGTTCCCCATAACGGTAAATTTTTAGTTCTACCTCCAAAAAGCATCCTGTTTTTCAGGAATGCTACTTAAAAAGTTTCGGGAGTACAACACCCATTTTATTTCTTACAATTTCCATAATCACAAGTGCGGAGGCTGCTTTCTGACCATCATAGTCGGTCTCCTGACTGAGTTTTTTATAACAGGATATTACTTCTTGAATACTACCCTCATCTTTTTTATCCAGCTTTGATTTGATCGCATCGAATGCCTTTTGCGCTTGGCAAGCATCTCTATAAGCAGCTTGTTCCATTTGTTCCGACAAATTTACATCATCTAAATGCTGCAATGATTGATTAAGCAGCATACCTGTATTAAACAGATTGGTACAGAGCAAATATGCATTTACCTGTGATTTTGTTTGTGCATTACCAGAAAAGCACAAACACAGTAATACTGTTGTTAGTAGCTGTTTCATGGTTCTAAATTTTAAGTAGTTGAATTGCAGCAGAAATTATTTTTATCTGTGCCGTATTTAGCGAATACTGATTTAGGTGTTTCTCTTTAACTATGAAACCTTTTTTAATTAAATCCTTATCCACGACTTTTAGAGGAAGCACTTCATCCGCATATAATTTATTCAGTCGTTCTATTTTGGAATAATTGGATTCTATTAATTTAAGTACCTTGATACTGTTTGATACATCCCTTTTACTGATGTTTACCAGCCTGTTTTTACGACCCATTTGGTTTGTTATTTATGAATTATTAAATAGTTTTTGTACACGGGTTGAAAACCCTTAATTCAGGGTGGCTTATCCATGTACGGATAGCTAAATAATATTTCACAAACCTTATCCAAATAAAATAGCGTAACTGACGTTCTCCCGCTATCGTAGGTTTACCACAACCCATTTACGCAAAAGACACAGTTACGCCATAGCTGGCGTACCATAAGTCAATGCGTTGCGTAAATGGTCAATTGTGGTAATTCACGATAGCAACACCTTTGTTTACAATACTAAACTTCTTACTGCTTTTGTTTATTCAATAGCTTTTCCTTTTTTCTAAGTTCATCTAATTGTTTGTGTGTCATATGCGGGGTATGGGCAGCTAAACTAATAGCAGCCCTGAAAGCCATCGGCTTTTGGTTTACCTTCTTTGCCATATCATTCTGATTAATGGTATTGCATTGCATACTTCAAAGGTAGTATTTCAACTGCAATACAGAAATTATTTGGATTTGGGTTTCTGGCTGTTTTTCCAGCTATCAAGCTTTATATCCTTGTGTCTTGTACGAACATCTGATTGTTTCATTGCTGATTTGAAAATTAATTCAAGAGCCTTTTTGCGATTGTTGTATCTGAACTCAAATTCATTCAGGTATCGCTGCAAATGTTCTTTACTCGGTCTGTGATATATTCCAGCAATTAGTTTTCTCAGATGCGCCCATGCACCTTCAATACTGTTTGTGTGAAAATCACCATCCACATATTGACGTTTGCCATGATTAACCACACCTCTTTTGTATTTTTTGGTCAGGTTGTTATAACCACCCCATTCATCAGACATTAACCATGCTTGTAGTTTTACATTGTCAATGATAATAGGGTGTAATACTTTTTGCGTTACTTTTGGTACTACCTGTATTCGTAATTCCCCAGCTTCGTTTTTATCACTGTTTCTCTGGCGCATACCAAACACTTTCTGTTTGTTCGTCCCATGTCCCTGCTTTGTCGGTATTGAGGTATCACGAACCATATAAACTTCATCAACTTCAATCTTGCCACTAAGCATGTGATTGTATTCTTTGTTGCCCAACATCAAACGAATGTTTTGCTCCATATACCATGCAGACTTTTGTGTAATGCCAATTTCTTTTGCCAATTGGTGGCTTGACATTCCCTTCTTTGAACATGCTATTAGTTTGATCGCAAGGAACCAATCAGTTAACGGTATTTTAGATGATTCAAATATTGTACCTGTTGTTACTCTGAATTGTGTACCACAATTGCCACACTTATAAACAGGTCGTGAAGCATACTTGTATATTTTATCTGTGAACCCACACTGGTGGCATCTTGGCCTACCCTTCCACAACACTTTCACAAGGTACTCCCTACAGGCTTCGTCTGTATCGAACCTTGCAATGAATCCCTTTATGGACAGTGTATGTAGTGCGTTTGGCAAGCTAAAAATTGTACTATAAAATACAAAATGTAGCTAACAAATTGAAATGTTTACATACTTAATTTCAGGTATAGAGTAACATTTGTGTGAAATTATTACTACAGGTTTGCACCAATAATGAAAACAAATATTTGATATACTAAAAATGGAGTATTTAGCTTTGTTGCCTAAATCAAACAAGTATGTCTAAGACTATTAAAAACGAACTAATACCTACAAGCCATGAAGGTGCAGCAGCTTTTCACTCTAACCTAAAGGAAATTCAAATAGCTTTAGGAGGCTCTGCTAATATAGGCTTGTATCTACAGTGGATGTCCTTACATGAATTAATCAAAATCAGGGAACTTTTAGAAAAACAAGCTAAGAAATAATTGCGGCATTTTTAATTGTTACTGTTTCTACATCTCCTGACATCTTATTGTCGGTAATCCATTTGTTTGCTTTTTCAATGGCTTCCATCATTGAGTTTGCAATTATAATTAGTTCCGGTGTTGCTTGGCTGCCTTCTTTATTTAAGAATGGCACAGTACCACTTGTTGCTGAGTAAACCATTTTATAGCCTCTTTTTCTTGGGCTTCAACTACGTAAAAGCAGCCACCATAGCCTCTTTAGCTAAAATGACTGCTTAATTTTGCTGTATTTTAGGTAAAAATTTGTATTTTTACCTAACTACCTGATTATCAATTAATTGATGATTGGTGCGTTTAGTATATCATTGGGTATATTTACTGATGGGATAATAATGGGTGTAATGGTAATAGTAGCACTGTCGTGCATTCTGAGTTGACAGGTGGACTGGCTGTCATATACTATAACGGAATAATTACCGCTAATTGTTTGCATTCCGAAGTCCATGGAAGTACCTGTGCCAATAATAGTTGTCATCAATGTAGTATCCTGGTACAGTGTATATTCCAGGCCTGTTGTAGTGCCATTCAATCCTATATTTATACCTGGGCCACCAAAGCAATAGCTGCCACCGCCAATTACATTATAAGCCATAGGAATCGGATATACTGTAACTATAATTTTACTGAAACAACCATTAGGTATTGTATAATGAATAATGGCGCCTCCGGTAGCAGCTCCATAGGTAAGGCCTGTGCCCGTTCCTATAGCTGCAATGGCAGGGTTGCTGCTGCTCCAGGTACCTCCGGAGGAATCATTACTGAATAGAGATGAATGACCAATACAGATGTTTGGATTACCTGTTACAGTCCCCGGAGCAGGATTAACTGTAAATGGCGCTGTGGTAATTCCAGTGCCACATGTGTTAGAAACAGAATAAGAAATGATTGCTACGCCTGCAGAAATTCCATTTACTTCACCAAGGGCAGAAACACCCGCTATTGCTACATTATCTAAATTCCAAGCGCCTCCGGGAGTACTGTCGGTTAAGCTGACTGATGCACCTGCACATACAGAATTGGCACCAGCAATTGGCGATACATCTGGTGAAGAAATAATACTGATGGTTTTCGATATTGTTCTTGCAGTACATGTGTTTGAAACAGTGTAGTGTATAGTATCCAATCCGGTACTTACGCCATGCACCACACCATTAAAGATGGAAGCTGAGCCATTACTGCAACTCCATATACCTCCATTCGCAATGTTAAATAAAGTATCATTGGCGCCTGTGCAAACTTCATTTCTACCCAAAACAGGATTTGTGCCAATAACTGTACTGGCCATATTGGTCAGTACTACAGGGTTATCATCAAAGAAAATGCCTGCCTGATTTTTTATAGTAGTTCCATCCGGCAATCCTTGCTTAGTTTTAATATTGAAAATAACCACTCCATCAGCCAGGTTGTGATGATTGCTATCGGGAAGATTGACAGATGGCAGGTCAAATTTCGCAATAGTGAAAGCCCCATCTTTAATCAAGGTATAGTTCATTATAGAAGATGCAGCTTCAATATTCAAAGTATGGCTATCAAGATTACCGGATAGGGTATCCATTATGTAAATATTATGGGCAGTGTCGTTTCCTGTGTTTTCAAACCGGATAGTATATTGCAACCGGGTGCATGGCAGAACTGCCCCACCTGGAGAAACCGAAATGTCATTAGGGTCCAGCGAAGCCCTTACTGTATCGTTTTTAGTAATTACGTTGTTGGAAGTGTCCGTATCACCTCCCATAACTCCGGTTATTCTGTATGTTGAATTTATTGTATCAGTCAATAAAAGGAAAGGTAGGCCATAGGGTAACTCAAGCATGTAAGTTATTACTGGCAATGTTGCGGGTGTAACGCCAGTAAAATTCCAGGTAGCAATATTACCTGATATTGAAGTTGGATCAATTGATGCATGAGAAAAATAATACCTGGGGCTAAACTGAAGAGTAACTGTAATGTCATCGGGCAGGCAGGCTGAATTGTTGACAATTATAGTTCCTAACTGCCGATGCCTTCCGG
The DNA here is from genome assembly GCA_903904855.1 of uncultured Bacteroidota bacterium. Taxonomy (GTDB): domain Bacteria; phylum Bacteroidota; class Bacteroidia; order Chitinophagales; family Chitinophagaceae; genus Nemorincola. Next base: position 29,341 of record CAIVEH010000216.1, read on the forward strand.
TTGTTGTTGAAACATCCATCGAAAGGTCAAAAGCTGTTCCACTGCAATTGAGGCCAAAGTATTTTAATTTGGAATTATTGAGCGAGGGTAGAATTGTATCATAAATAATTCCTGATGCCGGGCAGGTAATATGCAGACTGGCGGGTGTTTCAATTACCTTGAATCCATAGATTGTTCCAGGTCCGCCATAGGCTTTATAATAAAATCCGCATGTACTGCTTATGGTATCTACAGGTATACCATTGGAATCTATCTCAGTTTTCACCGGCAACCTCAGAAATTGTTCTCCACTGTCAAAGGTGCAGTTATTGTTGGTATCAAAATAGAATTTCACAGGCAGGTTGCGGCAATAGTTGAATTCGTAGGAATATAGAGTTGAATCTTTCGCCACTGTTTCTTCATATAATACCTGCTTAATGGTATAGGTTCCCGGTTGATGATAGTTATGTATAAAGTCAGCTGAATTACTTCCTGCAGATATCGGCATATTGGCATCTGTTCCATCTCCGAACCAGGTGGTTACATTTGCAGCAGAAGTCCATCCGCAGGTTTGTATTTTAAAGTTAGGTATGCTGCAGAAGATGTCAGAAATAAACTGTACGCTATGTGCCGCAATTCTGTTATACACACCGATTATATGACTTGTTGAATAGGAAGATAAACCAGTTGAGATACAGATTACCTCACACCGGTAATATTGCCTTTCAACCGGATTGAACTGATAGAAATCATCGGTTGCGCCGGGTATTGATGTATATGAAATGTTGTCCGTTGATTTCTGCCATTGATATCGTATGCCACATCCGCTGCTGGCACCAGTAAGGTTTAATACAACATTAGAATTAGCACATACCTGAAAATCAGCAGCGCCAATTGAACCACCAACAGGTGTTCCATAACAGGAGCCATTATAAACTATAATAGATTTTGATGAACTGCAACCTGATGTTGATGTGAAAGTAATATCAGTCATTCCGGATGTTAATCCTGTAATGCTGCCTGTAATGGAATTAATTGAAGCACATGCCGGACTTCCGATACTCCATGATCCCGGGCCTGCACTCTCCGATTCGTAAACTGTTGATCCGATGCAGATGAAGGAAGGTCCCGTGATAGGAGCGATTGCTGGAATAACAGTAACTGGTTCGGTTCTTGAGCATCCGACACCAAGTGAGCAGCTAATAAACGTATTTCCTGTTGCCACCGGAGTAAGCAAGCCTGTGAATGTATCAATTAAAGCAACCGATGGATTACTACTTGTCCATATGCCACCAGGATATCCACTCGATAATGAAATGGGTGATCCTACACAAACAGATGGTGGTATTGGGAATAGAGGTGTGGTGAAATTTACAGTAACGGTAACGGTTGTAAAACATAATGTTGAAAAATTGGTATAGGTAATCGTAGTTACGCCTGAAGAAAGACCCGTAACCACTCCAGTTGCAGCGCCAACAGTTGCAATTGCAGGCGTAGAACTGCTCCACGTGCCAAAATATCCACTTCCGTCGGTTAAAGTGATTGTAGTGCCTGCACAAAGCGAAGTAGGCCCAAGGATTGGTCCTGGAACAGGATTAACATTTATTGTTGCAGATCCGGTCATAGTTCTATGGCATCCTGTTGTCGCATACGTAGCTAAAACCGTATATGCACCACCTCCGGTTTGTAGGCCGAAATCAAGAGGGCTGCCTGTACCAGAAATTGTTCTAACGGTAGAACCATAATACAATAGTGTGTATAATATTCCACCTAATGAGCTCGAAAGCCCAATATGCATTCCGGGTGAACTCGAGCAAATGCTCCCTCCGCCTGTTATGTTGTATGCCGGTGGAATTGTATTTACTGTGACATTTGTTGTAGCATATTCAACACCTGTGGAATAGGTAATTGTAGCTATACCAATGGCTACTCCTGTAACCACACCCGTTACAGGATTTACAGTAGCAATAGATAGGTTGTTGCTCGCCCACGAGCCTCCAGCGGTGGTATCGGTTAATGCAATAGTGCTGCCGGCACAAACACTCACAGGGCCTGATATTAGTCCTACAGTGGCATAAGCTGCACATGAGAATAATAGCGCAAATAATGAAAGGATAGGTGCTCTCATGAAAAGTAGTTTTTGGGTGAAAACAGGAAAAAATCTATTTATTCAAAGCATATTTAGCTTAATTATTCAAATTGAATTATAAAAGTAATAATTTTTGATTAATAATTCCTAGAAGTATACATTTGAAATTCTTTATTTTTAATAGATTTTCTTTAGCAATAAAGATGTCCTATACTATCAATGTCGTGCTCACCTTTCCAACATTTTTATTTTCTACCCTCTAAAAACTTCCTTGCCGCTTCTTCCCCATTGTTGAATAATAACAGCTTCTGTTCACTGGTAATGTGCCGTACCCTTGGGCTAAGATTACTGGTACTTATGTAAATGGTATGTTTACTTTCTTCGTCGTGGTTCACCCTTTTATTCAATCCTTCAATCGTCAGGTTATACAGTGCAGCAACATAGCCTTTGAAGGAGTGTATATAGAATGGCGCTATGCCTTTATTGTTCTTTGAATATTCTATCTGCTCAGGCCGTTCCAGGCTGAGGCCAATTGTATACCGGTTAATTCTTCCGGTCTCATCATCATTAATGGAATTGAAAAGAGTAATCGGGTAATTGGCAAGCAAACCACCATCAGCATAAACATTGTAATCTACTCCAGCATCCGGGTGATCAACAATGTTGCCTGTACTGTCCAGGAATACTGCGCCATAATACAATGGAACAGATGCGCTGGCCCTTACTGCAACTTTTAATGGCATATCGGGATGTGTCTCCCAGCTGAATATTTCAGGTCTTTGTCGGGTAAGATTTGTTGCAGTTATGTACAAATCTTTATAATTATGGTGTTGTAGAGCTAGTTTATGCAATTGCAGGAAAGTAGTGTTTTCATTACCTGTGCGGGCTGCTATCTGTTGGCCTATCCATGTTTCGAGTTTTATTCCTTTGTACCAGCCATAATTTTTTCTGAGTCTTCTCTGACCACCTAAAAAGAATAGTTCGCCATCATTGAATTGCCGGATATTCAGCCCAGACATAATTTCCTGCATTTGCACTGCGTTATACCCTGTAGCAAACAATACTCCGGTTATAGCCCCAACCGAAGTGCCTGCTACTTTTTGGATCGATTGCGTTACCTTTTTTTCTTCCAAAACTTTAATCGCACCCACAAATGCGATACCTCTTATGCCGCCTCCTTTCAGCACCATGTATTTATATTCCTGAGCATAAGTATGGCAGGACAAAAGCAATGAGATAAACAGGCAAACGAAACGGCTAATCATATTATTTCATGAGTTTGGAATAAACAAGTTAGAAAAATTCTTTTAACTGTTGTAATAATAAGGATGGTTTTATAGAAGTGCCACACTTTTGAAGTGTGGCACATCTTGACTTAGAGTAAAAAAAGACTAAAATACTTTATGGAATTTTCAAGCCATCGCTTCTTATTATTAAACCGACTATTATGGACACTACGAAATTATTGCAAGCCGACTACCTCGACATCATTTACGATCACCGCAACAAAGCATATGGCGGTTACGAACTACGGAAACATTATAACCAGAGGGCCACAAAAGCAATGCTGTTCCTGTTTTCAAGTCTTGCTATACTGTTCTTTTTTACGCTGATAAATCATCAGCCAGTAACATTGATCCCTGTGCATAACGGGCCAGTTGTACTGACTGATATTCATCCGATGGAGATACCTAAAATACCACCAAAGGTTATCCCACCATCACCTCCTCCGGCAGCCGTTGCCAGTACTCATGTTTTTGTTGTTCCGAAGATAGTACATACAGATGAAGTAACTGAGACTCCTCCTGCAGAACCAAAGCCCAATGGGGAGTCTCAGCCGGGGCCAAGTAACAATACCGGAAACACAACCGGTATAGGTACTGCCAAACCGGGGATACCAGGTAACAACAATGTTATTCCAGTGGTTCTGCCGCCAGCTGCACCGGTAAAGTGGGTACAGATAATGCCGCAGTTTGATGGTGATATGAGCGTATGGATCGGCAATCATCTAAAGTATCCTGAAGCTGCCAGGGATGCAGGTATTGAAGGGCCGGTAGTCATCCAGTTTGTAGTAAATGAGGATGGCTCAGTAACCGATGCAAAAGTAGTAAGAGGCATAGGTGGTGGATGCGATGAAGAAGCGCTCAGGATGGTAAGCAGCATGCCAAAGTGGAAACCAGGCAAGCAAAACGGAATTGCAGTTAAAGTTTTCTATTCTATTCCTATAAGGTTCGTATTGAATTAAGTAACTATTGGATTTTCAACAGCAGGGAGCCGGTGTTTTGGCTCCCTGTTTTGGTTAATATACGATTAATGATATTTTACATCGGATTATTGGCAACGTATGGTTATGGTTTTAATTGGTCGTATTGCAATTTTGGAAATCCAACTAAAATCATAAAATCTTAGTTTCAAAACATTTACTTTTGCGTCCTCAAAAAATATTTAATGCAACCATCAGTATTAGAACAAATGCAACCAATGGGCCACGAGCAGGTGGTTTTTTGCCAGGATCCCCATACCGGCCTGAATGCTATTATAGCTATTCATAATACTACGCTTGGCCCATCTTTAGGTGGAACACGGTTGTGGAATTACAACAGCCATGCCGAAGCGCTTACAGATGCGCTAAGACTGAGCCGTGGTATGACCTACAAATCGGCCATCAGCGGATTGAACCTTGGCGGTGGTAAAGCAGTGCTGATAGGCGATGCTTCGAAACTTAAATGTGAGTCTTACTGGCGCAGGTATGGCAAGTTTGTAAACAGCCTGAATGGTAAATACATAACTGCTGAAGATGTTAATACCTCATCGGCTGATATGGAGTTTATAGGTATGGAAACCAAATTCGTTACCGGCAAACCTGAATATATGGGTGGCAGTGGCGATCCTTCTCCTCTTACTGCTTATGGTGTATACATGGGCATGAAGGCTGCAGCTAAAAAGGCATGGGGCAATGATGGCCTTACTGGTAAAAAAATACTTGTTCAGGGCGCAGGTAATGTTGGTCAGTACCTGATGGGATACCTTACAGGTGAAGATGCCAAAGTATTGGTATGCGATATCAATGAGGCTAAACTGGCTCAGGCAAAACAGAAGTATCCCGCCATTGAGATTATCTCCAACGACAATATTTTTGACCGCGAATTTGATATTTATGCACCATGTGCTTTGGGCGCATCTGTTAATACCGACAGCATTAATAAGATGAAATGCCCTGTAATTGCCGGTGCTGCAAATAACCAGCTGGCCGACGAAAATGTGCATGGTCCGATGCTGGTGGAAAAAGGTATAATTTATGTTCCCGACTTCCTGATCAATGCAGGTGGCATTATTAATATCAGCATTGAGATAGATGGTTACAACCATGATCGTGCACTGAATACTGTTGCTAAAATATACCAACGTACACTGGATATTTTTGATCTGGCAGAAAAGGAAAATGTACATACCCAACTTGCTGCTATGCGCATGGCCGAAAAGCGCATTGCTGATATTTCTAAGCTGAGGGTTGGGATATAATAATAATATTGTAAAATTAAATAACTAACCCTGCCAGCGGCAGGGTTAGTTATTTGTGTGTCAGGCATGGATATAAGCTATAGGGTGCAAGTCCCAAATACGCTTTACAGTAGGGAGTATTAGCCAAGAGCAAGGGTGTCGCGGGCGACTGCGAATCTGAAAGAAGCAGGCGGCAAACGTTCGGGCCAACGAACAGAAACTGCATACAAGGCGGGGTTATATGGGTGATGTTGGAAAAGAAACAAAAGCCCTATACTGTACGAAATATAACTACGTAAATGCAGTGGCTAGATGAACGGAAAGCGTATATCCTTACCCTGAGAGATCTGCCGAGAACGTTGGCAGAGGTACGAGAGAGTGCCGAAGCGGCAAACTGGTGGCAGAGTTAAAGATGCCATCGGGTACCGGCAGAAGTCAGCCGAGGTCATAATAGGGGGGCAACGAACCTCACCGGATGCGTCCGCAAATGCGGCAGTTTTACAAACCCGAAGGACTGAATGTTAGAATAACCCTCTACGGAGGGGGGCGAAGGTATTAGAAGTTTATCACAAGGAGAACAACAGCCGAACCACGTAAGAGAACTGTCTGCATGAGGGTAGGTTGGAAACCGAAAATAAAATGCAGAAGGAGCTGTGCCGGAGACGCAAGGACAAATAAGACCGCCAGGCAGAGAAAAAAAAGTAGGATGCTGGAAGAGATTCTGAACAGATGGAACATTGAGAAAGCCCTTGTGCAGGTAATCGGCAACAAGGGAGCAGGAGGTGTTGATGGTATGCAGACCGATGAACTTCGTGACTACCTGAACGCCAACAGGCAAAGTTTACGTACAAGAATTTTGGAAGGGAACTACGACCCTAGCCCTGTAAGAAAGGTAGAAATACCGAAGCCACAGGGAGGAGTAAGAATGTTGGGAATACCGACAGTAGTAGACAGGCTGATACAGCAAGCCATAAATCAATGGTTATCGCCAAGATGTGAAGCACAGTTCTCAGATCAAAGCTATGGATTCCGTCCTAGTCAAACTACTTAAATTGCCAAAATCGCCTTGTAAATCAATGATTTATAAGGCGATTTTGTTTTTGGGGTACACTAATCGGTATAATTGTAAGTTTTATTGAACTGTTTCTTAAAGGATCTCATCTACCGATGTAAATTATAAGCCACCCCAATCTCATTGCTTTTTGGCGCTATTAAGCCATATCTGCCAGGGCGGTGGTCATGTATTGAGCCGCCAATAAGCAGGGGTAAACCCAAAACGAGTACCATAAAGCCGGAAAACATAAGCCCTAATGACCATAAATCCTGATCTGTAAAGATAATATCACTTGTACTCTTAGGAGCTGTTACTCCAACCACTATACCACTTAACATTAACCCTCCCCCGGAACAGATAAATACCAGGCCCAATTTATGCACAAAACACCATTTTCTACTTTTTGAGTACGACTCCGCATAGTTTACAGATCTGTTTTTGAACTCCGTATTGCTGAAAGCCTGCGGTTGTGCTATTTCCGTTTCAGTATTAAACCTGTCGGCGAGAGATAGCCGGGTATCCGTTTTTCCGAGGAGTGAATAAGACGCTGCCTCCTTATGTTTTGAAGGGAAAGCGCCAAACGCCTGTGGAGCAATAATAAATAGTGTTAATGATAGCAATAAAAAAATCGTGTTTTTCATAATCGTGTTTTTTGATGATAAATCAGGATACAAACGTACAGGCAGGGAATTAGAAATTGTTTGATAAAAATCAAATTCTTTGCTTTTTCGGATATATAATCAGAAAGAGCACGAGATTGAACCAACATCTATAAAAAGGGCTTAGGGTAACTTATTTTTTATCCATCCTGCCTGCTATGAAATCATCCAACTGCTTCCCTCTGAGGTTTTTCGCAATGATGTTGCCTGTTGGGTCAAGAATATATATTACCGGGAGGTCGGTCACTTTGTACGCCAGCGCTGCCGGGGATTGTATTCCCTTAAGGTCGCATACTTCACCGGGCCAGTTCAGTTCGTCTTTACGGAGTGCTCCCAGCCATTTTTCCCGGTCGGTATCGAGGGAAATACTCAGGATGTAAAAGTTGCGGGAGCCATATTTATTATAAAGCGGTTTAATCACCTGCTGGTTTTCCATGCGGCAGGGGTGGCACCAGGAGCCCCAGAAGTCAATAATGACATATTTACCCCTGAGGTCGGTGGTGCGTATCATTTTGCCCGATGAATCGGGCAGGGCCACATCAGGGGCATTTGAGCCGATGGGCAGTGTATAGAACCTATCGTAGATATCCTCCATCAACTGCCCTGCATATTTAGATTTTGGTATTTCGCGCTGGTATCGGCTGTTCATCTTCAGGCAGGAAACTGAATCGTCGGAGGAATTGGTAAGGAAGGTAAACAGGGAAACATAAGGATTGCGGATGGTATCCATTACCGGCAGCATTTCATCAGCATGTTTTTTTATATGCCCGTGTATTTTTGCGCCAATATTTTTGAAGGAATCAGGTGGTGTTCCAGGTGTTTCTTCGAGTATCTTACGTCGGGCAATCAGTGCCGCAATGGCTTCATCTTCAGGCCAGCCCATCTCCACTACTTTGCGCAGGGCCAGGTTAGCCTGGTCCATTTTTATAGGTTTGAAGGCATAATTGAAATGTGCCAGTTCGGTGGTAAATGATAACTGTGAGCCGGGAGATAGCAGCAGGAATGCATAGTTATCATCAATGCCTGTAAAGTTCACCATAGAGCCGCCTATGTAATCTTTGTACACCACCTCCAAACGGTAGAAGGTATTGGACTCTATACCCTTTATGGATCGGAATTCAAAGGTACCGTCCTTTCTTATCAGTGCACTATCAACAACAAGGCTTGGGCTGCATCTGAAAAAATCGTTGATGGACAGCATCCGGCTAATGTAGACCTTGTGCTCCCATTCGGTATCGGAAGCTTTGGGAATGATTCTGCCTTTGATAGAGCAAGGCGTGGCAGCAAACGCTACAATGTTTTGCGCCAGCAAGGTGCAGCATATAATAAAACGGAGGAGGCCCATATGCAGCAAGATAGTAAAAGTATATTCCACCCGGGAAAAACTAATACAATAATTCTTACCACAAAGGACAATGGTTATCACAAAGGGCACAAAATCAGAAAAACATAACAATCAGGGACACAAAGTTCATTTTACGCAAAGTCGGCTTTTATCCCTTATTTTGTTCATTACTTTTTCTTTCTGAAAAAGTCCTGTAGCTCCCTGCTCATTTGTTCGCCGCGCCTTTTAAGGTCCTGCATTTCCACTTCCACATTGCGGGAGATATCGTGAAAAGTAACCGGGTTGCCGCTGTTCATATTATACAGTTCATCCCGCGATCTGGCTGCTGGTATCACCATCCATGCAATAATATACGCCAGGAAGCCTATGCCTGCCGAAAGGAATAATACCACCATTACCAGCCTGATGATAACCGGGTCTACATCAAAATAGTGAGCCAAACCACTGCACACACCACCTATTACTTTATCGTAAGGGTCGCGCAGCAGCCGGTCGCTTCTGTAGGGGTTGGTGCGGCCCTGATTTTTCTGGTAACCTGAATTGCCGCTATACTGCTGGCTGCCCTGCGAACTCCCTGATGCCGGGCCATCGTGCAGGTCGCTGGCAGTGCCCAGGGTGTCAATTACTTTCTGTACATCATTTTTGTCTATGGCTGGTGATCCTCCCTGTAGCCGTATGCTGAATAGTTCGGCAATCCGGTTTTCGATATCTTCTATTATCTCCCGGCCATCTTCACCTTTGAACTGGCGCTCCAGTGTATTGATATATTCTTTGAGAATAGTGTAAGCGTCTTCTTCTATCGGCAAAACGCGGCCGGCTATGTTTATCTGTAGGATACGTTGCATATATTTTGGTTTTATAAAGGAACAGTTAAATCGTTTACAGCCTTACTTAGTTCATCCCAGGTGGTGCGCAGTTGCTCATAAAAATGTACGCCCTCGGGTGTCAGTGTAAAGTACTTTCTGGGAGGCCCGGATAAGGATTCCTCCCAGCGGTAACTTAGGAAGCCTGCATTCTTGAGCCTTGTGAGCAGCGGATAGAGTGTGCCTTCCAGAACAACCAGTTTTGCAGCCTTGAGTTGTTCCAGAATATCGCTTGGGTAAGCCTCTTTCTGCCGTTGTATAATACCCAGGATACACAGCTCCAGCAAGCCTTTGCGCATTTGTGATTCTGTATTATCTATTGCCATATCGCTTCATTTCGACACAAAGGTAGGTAAAAAAAGGTATTATGCAATGCCTAGTACCTTGTTAAAGGATTTGTAAACATATTTATGATATAAATCCAACATTCTGACTATAGTTGAATCTGCTCTGTTTTTTATAAAAAAATCTTCGCTTGGTTTTACAATTTCCAGCCGATCATTCAAAAAAATTTATTGCGCGTGAAAATGTTTTGAGTAAATTTAGGTATGATTCAGCGCCTTTTTGATATTGTTGAACAGAGAAGTAACAATGCACCCGATGCCGTAATGCTTGCTGCCAAGGAGCAGGGCAACTGGCGCACCTACAGCAGCAGGGAGGTTTGGGAGACTGCCCGAAAACTGGCTGGAGGATTGCTGACATTAGGTATTACCAATGAGATACTGGAGCCGGAACCTCAGGAGAAAATTGCAATCATTTCTCCCAACAGACCAGAATGGATGATTACTGACATCGCTGTGCAACTTACCGGTGCAGTATTAACGCCCATTTACCCCACTATTAGTCCTCAGGAGATAGCCTATGTGCTTGATGAGGCAGGTGTTCAGATATTATTTGTGGCCAATGCCGATATTTATGAGCGGTTTAAAGATTCGTTCAATAACGTAATCTCGCTCAAAAAAATATACTCTTTCGATGAAGTTCGTGGAGTGCCGAACTGGAGGGAGTTGCTGAATAAAAATCTGCAACCGGACGAAACGGTAACTGCCCGTATAAAACCAGAAACACTAGCTACTATTATTTACACCTCAGGCACCACCGGCGACCCCAAGGGAGTAATGCTTACCCACAATAACCTTGTGAGCAATATAATGGACTCAATGCCGGCCTTCACTTTTGCACAGGAAAACAGCAGGGCTTTAAGCTTTTTGCCCCTCAATCATATTTTTGAGCGCACTGTAACCTATATCTATATTCATTCGGGTGTATCTGTTTATTATGCCGAAAGCATGGATACAATCGGTCCTAATCTTAAAGAGGTACAACCTCTGGTATTTACAACAGTACCAAGGCTGCTGGAGAAAGTATACGAACGGATTATGAGTACCGCCCTTGAACTTAAAGGTATAAAGCGGGCGCTTTTTTTCTGGGCACTGGAGCTGGGCAAAAAATATGATAACGCAATAAAAGGGAGTATCTGGTACCGGCTGCAATTGTGGCTAGCTAACCAGATCATATTTAATAAATGGAGAGCTGCGTTGGGTGGGCAGGTTAAGGCTATAGTAGTAGGTTCAGCCGCCTGCCAGGAGCGGCTGGTAAGGATATTTTCGGCTGCCAATGTGGTGATAATGGAAGGTTATGGCCTTACTGAAACATCTCCGGTAGTGAGTGTAAACAGGTATGAAAGTGAGAACAGGAGGGCTGGAACTATTGGGCCATTAATAGATAATGTAGAAGTGAAAATAGCAGAGGATGGAGAGATATTGACCAGGGGGCCAAATGTTACTATAGGTTATTACAAGCATCCTGATCTGACAAAAGCCGCTTTGGAAGATGGCTGGCTGCATACCGGAGATATTGGCACCTGGGTGGAAGGGCGGTTCCTTAAGATTACAGACCGGAAAAAGGAGATTTTCAAAACTTCGGGTGGCAAGTATGTGGCTCCGCAGGTGATTGAAAACAAGATGAAGGAGAGTCCATACATTGAGCAGATGATGGTAATAGGCAATGGCAGAAAATTTGTAAGCGCGTTGGTTATACCCAGTTTTATTCAAGTCAGAAAATTCCTTGCAGATCACCATCATAAAGTAGTGATACCAGCTAAAAATGCTGACTTAATAAAGATTCCGGAGGTGCTTGATTTAATGCAGAAGCAACTTGATAAATACAACCCCCATTTCAGCCATCCCGAGCAGGTAAAGAAAATTAAGCTGCTCTCCGAAGAGTGGACCATTGACAGCGGAGAATTAACACCATCGCTTAAAGTGAAACGAAAAATAATAGAGCATAAATATGCCAGCCAGATAGAGGAAATTTATGCAGATTAACCAACTGGGAAATAACATAGTATTCAGCCTTAAAAGATGTGTTTAAATTTTACCGGCAGCTGAAATGATACTGGATATTATAATCAGCCCATACAAGCAAAGCAGAACAATCATCATAATGCCGAAGAATTTGAACATGTTTTTGAGATAAACCAAAGCCTTATTGAAGCTAAGTTTATTATTACTGTTCAATGCCTGCTTCATGCATGTGGAGTATTTATAAAGGGCAAATGTTGGGTAAAAATATAAGCCTGCAAAAACAACGTATATCAGCACAAGGCCTGCCGTACCTATATATGGAATTGCAGTAGCCATGGATGAATACCGGGACATTACTACACCTAAAATAACCCCAGCTGCTACCATCAGGCCGAGCATCACAAACCCAAGTATAGCCAGGAATTTGGTCCAACGCCCCATTTCCATAAGGGTAGATTTTGTTGTTTCATCTACTTCCAGAGTGAAAATTTCCGACTTATTCTGATTAAAATATTCCATGTTATTTAATTCAATTCAAAGCTAAAAAAACTTATGGTTTTACAAGCCAGCAAACCCATTTTTTGGTAAATATAGTTATCATTAACCCGGAAAATTTCAGATTGCTGTAAGCAAGGTGAAACATATTATAGTCTAAATGGCTTACCACCTGGGAGAATTCCGATGGATTCTCTCGTATGAGTCAATGTGTTATTTCAGATATTGCAATTCCATTCTCCAAATTCTTACCTTTGCACCATGTCTAAGAAAGCAATGCTCATCATTATGGATGGCTGGGGACATGGTAAAGTACCCGCTGCCGATGCCATAGCCAATGCGAATGTTCCTTTTGTTAAATCTCTTTATACCAAATATCCCCATTCCGAACTACTGACCTGTGGTGAGGCTGTAGGACTTCCTGATGGCCAGATGGGAAATTCGGAAGTAGGGCATCTGAATATAGGCGCTGGCCGTATTGTGTACCAGGAACTGGAACGCATCAATGTAGCTGTAAAAAGCGGTGAACTGGAACGCAGCCCCGTGCTGGAGGCGGCTTTTGATGCTGCTAAAGTTGCAGGCACAACTTTGCATTTTATGGGCCTGGTGAGCGATGGGGGAGTACACTCCCACATCAACCATATCAAGGAGCTCTGCACCCTGGCCCAAAAACATAATGTGCCCGATGTAGTGGTTCATGCATTCACCGATGGCCGCGATTGTGACCCTAAAAGCGGACTGGGTTTTATAAAAGACCTGTCTGCACACGTGCTGCATACCGGCGGCAGGCTGGCAACGGTAACAGGGCGCTTCTATGCCATGGATCGCGATAAGCGCTGGGAGCGGGTAAAGATTGCTTACGATGCGCTGACACAGGGTATAGGCGACCGGATTCTGGACCCTATTGAGGCTATAGAGCGCTCTTATGCCAACGACATAACTGACGAGTTTATTAAACCAATAATTGTTTGTGATATTGAAGGTCATCCTCTTGGTACCATTAAAGATGGAGATGTGGTGGTTTGTTTTAACTTCCGTACCGACCGTTGCCGGGAGATTACCACTGTTCTTACCCAGCAGGACTTCCCTGAGCAGGAAATGCACACCTACAACCTGCATTATTTAACAATGACCGAATACGACAAGAGCTATAAAAATGTTCATGTTCTGTTCGGAAACAAAGACCTGACCAATACGCTAGGTGAGGTGCTGGAGGCCAATGGCAAAACCCAGATCCGCATTGCCGAAACTGAAAAATACCCCCATGTTACTTTCTTCTTCTCTGGAGGCAGGGAGCAGCCTTTTAAGGGTGAAAAAAGGATCATGATACCTTCTCCGCGCACGGTAGCAACCTACGACCTTAAACCGGAGATGAGCGCCTACGAAGTAACTGATGCCATACTGCCGGAAATCAAAGAGCAAACTGCCGATTTCATCTGCCTCAACTTTGCCAATGCCGACATGGTAGGCCATACCGGCGTTTGGGCTGCAGTAACAAAAGCAGTAGAAACAGTGAATGATTGTGTAAGCCGCATTGTACCCGTAGCGCTTGAAAATGGCTATGCTGTTTTCCTTACCGCAGACCATGGCAATGCCGACAATATGATCAATGAAGACGGTACGCCCAATACACAACATTCATTGAATCCGGTACCACTGTTCCTGATTTCAAATGATTATACAGGAAAACTGAAATACGGTAAGCTGGGAGATCTTGCACCTACCATACTTACGTATATGGGTATTAAAATACCGGCTGAGATGACGGGCGATGTTTTGATAGACAGTCTGTAATTAAGGGCTTCTGAAAAATAAAAAGTCTTTCCTGAAATTCTTTGGGACTTTCGGTGCTTTTTTATCAGGAAGGGTAATATCTGATCCCTGTTACCTGCCGTGCTTTATAGTATAACCCAATTGAGAAATCCTCAGGTGGGTTATCAGGGCTGTACCTTAAACTGCGATTTGAAAAACTTCTTCTTTTCTGCATAGCACTGCATCTACCTGGAGAATATTACGTCTTTTTGAATCCAGCGCATAAATCTTTACTATTAAGAAATTGGTGACGAATTGGGTAATACAAGGCCAGGATTTTAAACCTCAAAAAATATCTGGCATGGTATTTGCTTTCCCTTAACAAACACCATTTTTTATGAAAAGACTATCCGTAATCATTCTTGCAATTACATTATGCAATTTTTCAGTACAGGCACAATCATGGAGCAAGCTGGGAACCGGCACTTCCGGCTTTAATACATTAGGTGCTGGTATATATTCCATATGCTCCGACAATCATAACAACATATATGCGGCTGGTTTTTTTTCATATCTCAATCCGCACCAGATTGTAAGTAAATGGGATGGCTCATCCTGGAGCAGGCTAGGCGTGGGGAGCGCTATCCTGGATTCAATGGTAGAAATTGACCAAATCGTAACCGATACCAGTGGCAATGTATACGTGGTGGGGCAGATAAACAACTCTATTACTCAATATGTGGCAAAATGGGATGGCATTACCTGGAGCAAACTGGGTTCAGGCCCGGATGCACTTAATGCCAACAGTGGTATTGATGCTTTATGCTTCGACCGTTATGGCAATCTATATGCAGGAGGAGCTTTTACGGATACCACTTCTGATTCAACACGAGGAACTTATGTGGCTAAATGGAATGGCGCCTCATGGAGTGAATTGGGTACAGGAGTTCATAAACTTAAGGGGAATGCTAGTATCATTTCAATATGCACCGACACTTTCGGGAATATTTATGTAGCGGGTAGTTTCACTGATAGCACAACAGCTAATGGAGGTAATCTTTATGTTGCTAAATGGGATGGGACAAACTGGAGTGAATTGGGTAGTGGTGTTGCCCATCAGATTGGTTACGGAGATTATCAGATCAATTCGATTAAGGCAGATGCTGCCGGAAATATTTATGCTGCCGGCTATTTTGAACCGGAGCATGTTATGAAATGGAATGGCAGCACATGGAGCATTCTGGGAGCCTCAAGTGATTCAATTTTTACTTACCAACGGATAATGAGCATTTGTTTTGATTTGAACGGCAATTTGTATGCCTCGGGAGCTATTCAGGATGCGGCAGGCAAGCGTTTTGTTGCAAGATGGAATGGAACTGTGTGGAGCAAATTGGGCATCGGCAGCGATGCATTAAATGCCAATGACGATATAAATTCCCTCTGTTCTGATGGATATGGAAATATTTATGCCGGTGGGCAATTTACCGATACCTCCTCCTGGGTACCTTATGATACTTTTTTCTATCATCCTTTTTACGTAGCCAGGTTTACAAACCCATCGTTATCTGTAGCACCGCTGGCGCCAGTTACTGAAGCTATAATGGTTTATCCTAACCCCACAAATAATTTGCTCAATATCAGGCTGAATAATGATAATAACTACCTGATTGGTTCAGAGTATTCATTGGTTGATTGTGCCGACCGGCTGATTAAAACCGGTAGATTGGAAAATGCCCAAACTACTATCGATATGAAAGAGATTACACCTGGCATATACATTCTCAGATTAGCCGGAAGTAAAGATGCAGCATGTTATAAAATAGTAAGAGAGTAACAACTATCAGTGAATATCGGGAAGAAGGATTACCCTATTTCCAAACTGACTTTATAAATCACCTTGAAACTAAATGGCCCCGGATTTCCGGGGCCATTTAGTTTCAATAATATGTAATTACAGTGTCCGTTTCACTTCCACCTCATCGTATCCTTCTATAATATCGCCTGTGCGAATATCGGAATAGTTCTTGATCTGAAGACCGCATTCGTAGCCGGCGTTTACTTCTTTCACATCGTCTTTGAAACGCTTGAGTGATGCGAGTTCGCCGTTGTAGACTACAATACCATCGCGGATGATGTTGAGCTTGGTCTGACGGGTCATCTTGCCATCGAGCACATAACAACCTGCTATGGTACCTACGCCGCTGATCTTGAATACCTCGCGCACTTCGATATTGCATACCGTTCTCTTTTCCACCTTTGGTTCGAGTAGGCCTTCCATGGCGCTCTTGATCTCTTCGATGGCATCGTATATGATGGAGTAAGTACGAATCTCAATGTTTTCCTGCGTGGCGAGTCGGCCGGCCTGCAATGAAGGACGTACCTGGAAGCCGATGATAATGGCATCGGATGCGGTAGCCAGCAATACATCGCTCTCGGTGATCTGGCCCACGCCCTTGTGTACCACATTGATGGCCACCTCTTCGGTGCTAAGTTTCTGCAGCGAATCGCTGAGTGCTTCAACAGAACCATCAAAGTCACCTTTGATGATAACACCGAGTTCTTTAAAGTTGCCGAGTGCCAGACGACGGCCAATTTCATCGAGTGTAATATGCTTGCGTGCACGTATACCCTGTTCGCGCATGATCTGTGCACGGTGGTTAGCGAGTTCTTTAGCTTCGTCTTCGTTTTCGAATACACGGAACTTCTCACCAGCCTGTGGTGCACCATTCAGACCCAATACCTGTACCGGAGCAGATGGACCGGCGCTGGTAACGCGCTGGCCGCGCTCATTGAACATGGCCTTGATTTTACCGAAGTGCTGTCCGCAGGCAATCATATCGCCCTGTCTGAGTGTACCATTCTGTACCAGTATTGTACTCTGGTATCCACGGCCCTTATCGAGGGATGCTTCAATGACACTACCTGCAGCAAGTCGGTCGGGGTTGGCTTTGAGTTCGAGCAGTTCGGCCTCGAGGCCTATTTTCTCCAACAGAATATCAATATTCAGGCCTTTCTTGGCGCTAATTTCCTGGCACTGGAATTTACCACCCCAATCTTCAACCAGTATGTTCATATTGGCCAGCTGCTCCTTGATTTTCTCAGGGTTGGAACCTGGTTTATCTATCTTGTTAATTGCGAAGATCATTGGCAGGTTTGCAGCCTGCGCATGCGATATCGCTTCTTTGGTTTGTGGCATTATAGCATCATCTGCAGCTACTACTATTACGGCTATGTCGGCCACCTTGGCACCGCGGGCACGCATTGCAGTAAATGCTTCGTGACCAGGCGTGTCGAGAAAGGTTATCTTCTTGCCTGTAGATGTGGTAACCTGATAAGCACCTATATGCTGGGTGATACCACCGGCCTCACCTGCAACCACATTGGCACTGCGCACATAGTCGAGCAGCGATGTTTTACCATGGTCTACGTGACCCATGATGGTAACGATAGGCGCTCTTGGTTTCAGGTCGGCTTCATCATCAATATCTTCCACCACTTCTTCGGCTTCCTGCTCCAGATTGATGAATTCGACATCGTAGCTGAACTCACTTGCCACAAGTTCTATCACCTCCGCGTCGAGGCGCTGGTTGATAGATACCATGATACCGAGGCTCATACATTTGCTGATAACATCGGCAAAGCTCACATTGAGCAGGCTAGCCAGTTCGCTCACTGATATGAATTCAGTAACCTGTATGAGGTTGGTCTGTTCTGCATTTTCAGCTGCAGCACGCTTGTCGGCCATTTCATCACGCTTGTTACGGCGGTATTTGGCCTTCAGGTTTTTACTGCGGGTAGAGCCCGTAAGCTTGGCCTGCGTTTCACGAATTTTATCCTGTATTGCTTTTGTATCAATTTCCTGTTGCTGGGCATTAACCGGCAGTGCAGTGCGTGGTGCGCCCCTGCGGTCGCCGCCGCGATCTCCACCTCTGTCTCCACCTGGCCTGAAATTGCTCCTGTCGCGGTCGGGTCTCGGACCACCACCTGTGCCAGGGCCAGTATGGCCTGGTGTGGTTTGAGGGCCTGAAGGCCTGCGCTCCCGGTTGTTGAAGTCCGGTCTCGGACCCCTGTTATCTGTTCGGGGTACTCCACCGCCAGGCTGCTGTGGCCGGTTCGGATCGCCGGGTTTATGTGTTTCCGGCCTTTTCTCAACCGGTATTCGTTTGCGTTTACGTTTTTCGCGGTTATCAATGCGGTTATCGGGCCGGTTACCGCTTCCAGAAGGCTGGGATACAGGCAATTCAATTCTGCCGATGATCTTAGGCCCTTCCAGTTTGGGGGCCTTCATTTCAATATGCTCGGGCTTAGCAACAGTATCCTCTTCTGGTTCGTCTTTTACTTGCTGTACTTCAACGGCCCTTGTCTCAACCGGTTTTGCCGGAGCAACAGTTTTGGGATTAATTGTTTCGGCAGGCGGCGCTGTTTTTTTAGCAACTGCCTTTTTTTCTGGTTCTGCTTTCTTCGAAGCGCCTTTTTTGGGCCGCGAAGCAAGGTTCATATCATCCAGATTGATTTTGCCCAGTATATTAGGCCCTTCAATTTTCGGGGCTTTTATTTCGAGATGTTCAGGTGGTTCAGGAGCAGGTTCCGGCTGTTTTTCAGGAGCGGGGTCGGGTTGCTTTACAGCAACAGCTTCTTTTACCACTTCAGGTACAACAGGACTTTCTGCAACGGGTTCCGGCTTAACTGTTTTTGTTTCAGGAACAACCGGTGCAGGTGAAGTTTTCACTTCAGGTACCTCTTTTACAACAGGTGGCGGAGTAACAACTACCGGCATCTTTACGGTGGTCAAAACTACCTGGGGAATAGCCTCGGCATGCTTCTTAACCGGCTCCTCTTTGGTTTCAATTACTTTAGGTTTCTCCGCAACAACCTTTGGTGCAACAACCGGATGGGGTTCATCCTTTTTATCCCGGGCCCCGAAATCGTTATTGTCTTTCGATTTTCTGAGGTTATCCATCAATGATCCTTTCGGCAGAGCAATTTCATCGCTCTTGCGTTTGGCCAGTTTATCCTGGGCAAACTCAACCGTGAGGGCATTATACATTTTCTCAGTTAACCTGGTGCTTGGGTTACTGGAAATCTCAAAGCCTTTATCGGCAAGAAACGTTACGAGCGTATCTCTACCGATATTGAATTCTTTGGCAGCTTCCAGTAACCTGGGTGTCTTATTAGTTGCTGTTGTTGGTGTCATTCTTCTTTATACTTCTTAATATATCCGCCAATGATAACCATTGGCCAGACCTCAATATACAAACCTACACCATTTTTTAATATAAAATGGTTCCCCTCCCTACTGTTTCTATGCTATGTTCATCTTAGTTATTTTTTTGTTCAAAACTTGCCTATTCATTACTGAATTCTGATTCCAGAACCTTACGCACATCTTTTACTGTTTCTTCCTCGAGATCTGTACGGCGAACCAGTTCTTCTATCGAAAGATTCAACACACTCATTGCCGTATCGCAACCAATACGCTTGAACTCATCAATTACCCATGGTTCTATTTCATCTGCGAATTCGTCCAGGTCAATATCATAATCCAGTTCTTCCTTCACATCGCGGTACACATCTATGCTATATCCCGTTAATTCCTGCGCCAGTTTTATATTTACGCCTTTCTTACCGATAGCCAGAGAAACCTGATCTGGGTCGAGATACACATCGGCGCTGTTGTCTTCATTATTCAGCTCCATCTTATTGATCTTGGCCGGAGTGAGTGAGCGCTGCAGCAACAACTGCACATTGGTTGTGTAGTTGATGATATCGATATTCTCATTTCTCAGTTCGCGCACAATGCCATGAATACGGCTGCCCTTCATACCCACACATGCTCCAACCGGATCAATGCGGTCATCGTAGCTTTCCACAGCCACTTTGGCGCGCTCGCCGGGTTCACGCACTATTTTCTTAATTACAATCAGGCCATCCATGATTTCAGGTACTTCAATTTCAAGCAGTTTCTCAAGGAATGAAGGATGGGTACGGCTGAGTATGATGATAGGGGAGTTGTTTCTCATTTCCACTTTCTTCACCACAGCCCTTACTGTTTCTCCTTTTTTGAAGAAATCGGTAGGAATCTGCTCAGATTTAGGCATGATCAGCTCATTTCCTTCATCATCCAGCAACAGAATTTCTTTTTTCCATATCTGGTAAACTTCACCGGTAATGATATCACCGATACGATCGGCATATTTTTTAAGCAGGTTGTTTTTCTTCAGGTCGCCAATACGTGCAGCAAGTGTCTGTTTGGCAGCAAGAATGGCCCTGCGCCCGAAATTGCGCACATCTACCTCCTCATATACCTCTTCACCCACGCTATAGTCAGGTTCAATTCTGATAGCCTCAGAATATGGTATCTGGATATTCTCATCCTCAATCATATCATCTTCAACTATCTGCCGCCTGCGGAAAATTTCAAGGTCGCCCGTCTGGTCATTTACGATTACGTCGAAGTTTTCGTCTGAAACGTACTTTTTTCGCAGTAAAGTTTTGAAAACGTCTTCTAATACCCTCATTAGGGTAGGCCGGTCAATGTTTTCGGCATCTTTAAACTCCTGAAAGGAATCAATGAGATTGATACTTGGCATATGCGCTCTTTTTCACTCCCCTGCACTTGCCGGGGAATCGTAATTAGAAAATAATTTGTACTACTGTTTTTTTGATTTTCGAAAATGGAATTTGTGCTATTATTAAAGATTCTTTTTGTTTTGCAGGTTTTATTTCCAGCGTTATTTCTTCGTCAGTAACATCTTTAAGTATCCCTGTTTTATCTACACCTTCATCAGTGGTAATCGTTACCTTACGCCCTATATTCTTGCGGTACTGGCGCATCTGCTGCAGCGGTTCATCAACACCGGGGCTTGAAACCTCGAGCGAAAAATCGCCATCAGGGAAGATGTTGAGTTCTTCAATCTGCGCATAAAGCCTGCGGTTTACGCTGGTACATTTGTCGATAGAAAAACCACTGTCTGAGTCCAGGAAAACCTTTAAATTATTAACTGGTTTTACCTTGATACTGACAATGAAAATATCGGTACCTTCAAGCAGAGGTTCCAGCAACGAGTATATCTTTTCAATTATTTCAGCCATACTTAAAAAATGAGGGGACAACTATGTGTCCCCTCTCTCTTGATTAAATCCAGTGCAAATATACAACAATTTGCTGTTGTACAATCATTCCTTCATAATTTATATGCAATTATATTTTCATTAACGGTTTCGAAAGTAAGAATCTGTACCTTTACCGGCTATTATGAAATTTGTAATTTTAATTTTTGTCATAGGTATTTTGTTGCGGATGGTGGTGAAGTATATACTTCCGGTATTCCGTATCACATCTATGGCCAGTGATCAGATGCGCAAAATGCAGGACCAGATGAAGGAAATGGACCGCAAAATGAACGAGCAGAACAAGCAGACTGCGAAGGGGCGGAAACAGGGGGATTATATAGATTATGAGGAGCTACCCCAAACCCCTAAAGGGGCTTAGCTGGGTTGTATATTTTCAGCGTCTAATCTTTGTTCAAGGATACTTAAATTGTTATATCGCAATTTCAGGGTTGTCTTATTGCCTGTTTACTATCCCCTAATTCCCAATCCCCAATTCCTGATTACTATTCCTCAATTCCTAATTCCTGATTGCCTTAAATACATCCTTCTCAATTGTCATTCCCTTTTCAAGGTAGATGGTTTGAATACCGGTTAGTTTGGCGCCTTCTATGTGCTGGGGGCTATCGTCGATAAACAGTGTATGCTCTGGTTTCAGGCCATTATCATTAAGTACCCGCTCAAATATTTCTTTATTGGGTTTGCGGAGGCCTACCCGGTGTGACAGGTAAACCTTATCAAAAAAAACACCAATATTTGGTATGCCGTGGCTATGCATCAGTATGTTGTTGAAGGTTTCTTCATGGATCTCATTGGTATTGCTGAGCAGAAACAGATCGTGGTATAGGCGGAGCTGCTGCAATATCTGCAGCCTGCGAACCGGAAAATCGAGCAGCATGGCATTCCAGGCTTTCAGTATTTGCTCTTCGGTGATACCTGTATGTGCTGCCTCTTTCATAGCTGCCATAAAGGCATCTCTGCCTATCTTACCTGTTTCGAGGTTATCAAAAAGGTCCGACTGCTGTAATTGTGAGTATAACTGCGGGAAATTGTTGATACCTGCATCTATGAATGCCTGCTCTGTAAGCTTGTAGTCAATATTGATCAATACCCCGCCGAGGTCGAAAATGATATGCCTGATGCCTTTTAACATGGCGCAAAAGTAAATGAAATAAGTTTTTCCTTTTTTTAAGAAATTGATCTACATTTGCACTCCAATTGACGAAAGTCAGCGGTCCTATAGCTCAGTTGGTTAGCAGCACCTGACTCATAATCAGGGGGTCCCAGGTTCAAGTCCTGGTGGGACCACTCTAAAATTGGAAATAGCCTTGTAAATCAATGATTTATGAGGCTTTTTTCTTTAGTGGTACAACATAGGTACAACATTTCAAAATAACTTCCACATTTCAGTAAAATATGCTGTTAAAATCAGCTAAACTATGTCTGGTGCAATATAGATCACAGGTCCATCACTAACTCCTTCATCTTTCAGGTAACCTTCTTTGGTAAACACTATCTTTGCTGCCAATATACGGGGAAGCCCTTCTGCCTCCAGCTTATCTATTTTGGGTATCAGGCAATCCGCTTGGGTTTTATTCTCCCTCTCAGCAAAGTAGTAACAGAAGGATATACCTGTGATCAGGCCATCTTTAATTTCCAGCATCAGGCCATTCATTGATTTTATAGAAAGGTCTTTTTTTACCTTCGGAAATTGCCCTTCATTGAATATCACTACCGGGTTTCCTGTTTTACACAGTACACAGGTATCATACTCTATCTTGGAGATTTCTATACCTGTCAGAGCTGTTGAGAGCCATTTCAGAAACTCAACCTTACTACTGCCATCAATTGTGTTCAATTCGGTATCCTGGGTGTTGAATTTGCCATCTTCTGCCAGAAGGGAGGTAATCAGTTCATAGTCTTTATTCTGGACTGCTGAGGCAAATTGCTCAACAGTCTGCATTGTTTCCTCAATTGTGGCTTCTGCTTCCATTTGAAATGATTTACTGGATTAAAGATAATAATCAACGAAAGGAAAATTCATCCTGAATAAATATTGCACTTTGACTTTCTTTAGCTTCCAACTTTTAGTAAGGAAGGTAGCCTAAACATATGCTTCATTCTCCTGAGTAAGCAAGGACTTGATGTCGTCAAAAAGAATTATTACCATCTCAGATGCTTGCAGAATTAATTTACGAATGTTCCCTTGCTATATTTTTCTGTCTTTATCAGCTTACCGGTTTCATCGTAGTACCTGGATTTACCATCACGGAGTCCTTCGGAAATATTAAATTCATATTTTTCATTGCCATTTTTGTGTTTTTCAATGAACTTACCAGTAAATAACTGATCCGAGTTAATCATATAGTATTTTTCAGAAACAGCGATATTGCCTGAATACTCAATAAGTTGATAGATATTCAAATCGTAGAAGTAAAACTTCCAATTACCAACTTTTGATTGTTTATATTTTTTGCCTTCTACGTCAATTTTATTCTCGAAGTTATATACCTTGATTTCCCCATCTAAGTATCCCATATCCTTGCTAATTAAAGTATCTGTCTTTAAGAAAAAGATAAGTTCGAACAATCTTGGGTTAATTTTCTCGTCATCATTTTTCGCTAAAGTATACTCTTCTGTTAATTTGCCATCGGTAAAGAATTCAGTTTTAAGGCATTTAATTTCATTGCCACTTTCTTTTAGAATATCGAAAGTTCTGGTGATTTTCAATCCGGTTGAATCAAAACAAACAAGTTTCTTGAAGTTGTCATTTTCGAAATATCTTTCCTCACGTGGCTTGTGTATTGAATTGTAATCTGTTGTTTTCCCATTTAATTTCCCGTTCTGATAGTTGTACGTAGTGTAAATAAAATCCTTATTGACATATTCATTCCATTCGCCATCTCTTCTCCCTGCAGTATAATTCCCTGTTTGATAGAAATAATATGGCTTTTCGGAATCTGGAGTCTGATAATATCCTTCAATCCAGAAGCCCTGTTTTTCGCCATTTACAAACGTTCCTTTGTATTTGAGAACCCCAAGAGAGTCCTTATACTCAATCGGTCCATGTAATTGACCTTTTTTATAAAAAAGAGAATAATAAAATTTATTGTAAATAAGTCTATTGCAAGTATCAAGCGGATTTGCATTTTTATTTTTTATAGTATCACAAGGTATCGCTTGCCTATCCAGACTTGAATATTGTATGGATCTACCATCTTTTTCTCCATCCTTATAATTCTCAATAAGGAACAGCTGTTTTGAATAGTGTTCAGTTGAATCCTGACCGTATCCAGTTTCATAGGTGTCATGATAGAATTTCCATTCTCCTTCCTTTTTATCGTTCAAGTATCTCCCTTCCGCAATTAATGCCTTTGTAAGAGAATAATACTTCCAGTAACCGTTTTTTATACCATTGTAGTAAGACCCAGTTGTGTATAATACGGACATTGCTGTATCTCCGGTTATTTGACCGCCAATTAGGCAAAAAAGACTTCGATATACAGAATACTGATCGCTTAGTTCTCCATTTTTGTAACTACCAAAAATAATGCTGTCGTGTGACACCTCTTTGAAAAAACCGTTCAAAGACCCGTCATAATAGTTATAAAATCCAACATTGTTTGGTTTATCCATTATGAATTTAGTAAACTGCCATAGTCCTTCTTTCTGGTCGTTCACATATTGCCCTGTTTCTTTTAAGACAATTTTACCATCAGAATAATAGTAGACAACATATGGTCCCTGCAGTGAGTCTTGTTTCATTTGATACTCTTTATAAAGCAGTCCATCCTCATTAAACAATTTGAAGTTGCCATTCTTTTTTCCGTTCAATATACTCCCCGAGATTTTCAACTTGCCATTTTCATAAATTTTGTAAGGTCCATTTAATTCATCGCTGACATATGTATACTCTGCGGTAAGATTTCCGTCATCATCATATTCTCTTGAGCCCCCTTGCTTCTTCCCTTTAATGAAATTTGATATTACTTTTGGTTTGCCATTTGGATAAAATGACTTACCTATACCTTCCAGTTTTGCTGCTTTTAATGTAAATTCTGAAACCATATTCCCATCATTATCATAAGATTTCTTGAGACCGTTGTCATTGTCAAAAACTCCTTCTTTTTTAACTACTATTATGTTGTAGGCCGTCAATGAATTGGATTGAGACATACCATAGTCGTTCTCACTTTCATTTTCTCTCTTTGCTGTTTGAATGGTGACGATAAATTTATCATTCGCATAATTTGCAGTTATTTTGTTATCATCAATTTCATTCCCCATTGATTTCATTCCTGATGCAGTTACTGCATTTTTTATTTGATTATAAGCAGGCTTATTAAAAAACGATAGAGAGACTTTGTTAGGGAGTCCTTCATAGGTAAATAGTTTAAACCAACCTTGGGCCTTTTCTCCGTATCTCTCCTTTTTAAAAGACCAAGTTATCGTGTTATAATGAGTGTCATCTCCTTTCGCGGATTCATGATACTCCCAGCCTTTCTTTAGAATAATCTCGTTGACCTCATCCCAGTTTGCCTTATTACAAAAAGAGAATAAGTCGTTTAAAGTAATATTCTGAGAATATAATACCGTACTAAAAAAGCAAATTGGTATGAATAAAAACACTTTCATAATCTTATATTTTCAAGGAAGCTAATAGCTATTTGAATTAATTAATCAAAATTATTAATTTCCACACGATAGTTTAATAAAAGTAAAAATTTATTCATGGGCGTTAAAATTTCAGAGGAAACGTTTAAACTCAGAAACCATCACCACTCAAATTAATGTGGTATACGTCTGTAGAGTTCCTCAGAATATCTGCTACATGGAACCCACCGGATTCAGGTATCTGCTCCAGGAAATCAAAGATCAGGCAGTATCTGGTAAGTGGTGAAAAAACAAAGGTAAAATACAATGTTATACCAGCTGGTATTTCTGTCCAGGCTTACCCAGAAGTAATCAATAATAATCCAAAAACGTTTCCCCGTTAATTTGAAGTATAGCAGAACATGGAAAATAATTAGGGTTATAAAAAATATTGCTAGTGTTGTAAAGTTGCTTCCCATTTTGAATGCGTTTTAAGTTTGGTTTTGTTAATTTTTAGCAAGTAAATATAGATAATTGGAGTTGTTATTATAATTTATAGTTGGATATTTATCAGGCTATACCTGTTTAGTCAGTCAGCCACGATCCTAGGATAATGGCCGACTAACATCTTCAGGATTATTCACATTTCATTTTCAGGGGACTTTGTGATTAAAGAGAGGTAGTCCATCTCAAAAGAAAATAGCATAGGCTTGTACCATTGTGCACATGATACAAACCCTGGTAGCCGCAAATAAAATACAACATAACTCTCCGCACACTACATACCATCAGAACCTGGCTTCGATCCTGAAAAAGGAATGTAAGTGTGCCATACCTGCGATTATATACACGAGTTCATCTTTAGGAGTTGACTGCACTTCTTGTACATACACCTTCGTATCTGCCTTGATAGTGCCACTATCTTTAGTGCATAATACCAGGAAAGGGGTATATAACTTTCGCATTCGGCCTGTACTATTAATCATGAGTATGCTATTGGGATCGCAGTATTGAATGTGGACTTTCTGGCTCATAGTCTTAATTTAAGCCTGTGAATAATTCAGTTCAGGTACCAGCAGTCAGATCTGTTCTCCAATGCACCTTTCAGCTCTACAGCCAGGTTGAATGCATTTACTGACCTGTCCAGGAAGGTATCTATGTAGCTGCTCTTGTTGGACCCGGTGAAGAGGTTGTACAAGCTCCACAGGTTGATACTGCCTTTCTGGCTCCTACAGAAGTACTTGTCCCTGTAATAGTCATTGCAGATAGCATTAATCTGGCTTTCCCCGAACATCAATTCAGGTACCAACTGCTTTATGTTATCCGGCAGATACCTGTACATCCTGCATCTGCCAACCAATGAAGCAAATTGTGTCTCTGTTAGTTCGTAATTGCTGAAAGATTGCAGTTGTTCTCCCAGCTTCACAGCATTGAAGTCCTTTAACAGGCTCATCATGGACATCCTCAGCATGTCCAGATTCTTTACCTTCAAGTTGGCTAGGTAGCCATCAGTGGTTACAGACAGGTTGGTACATACCTTGTTTTCAAAACCAATAAAGAATTTGAAATGCTGGTCTGTACCTGATCTGTTATACAGATTGTCCAGGTTGTAGGCTTTTACACCCCCTACAGTCAGGTTTAGTTTATTGCCTGCCACATCTGTAGTGATGGATGGTATCTCCACCACAAAAGCCATACGTTCATAATACAGGGTCTTTTCATGCTCCAGAAGTTCTATAGCCGGTTTATGTTTGGCCTCTGGTATTCTGCCTTTGATAGGATGACTCAGCCTGATATTGGGCTTCAGGATGGTTTCTCCGTGGAATATCTCAGCCACAGTGTTTAAAGCACTGCTGATAAACTCTGCATGGCTTATCACCGGTTCATTGTCCTTTATGAATACCGGTATGATATGGTTCCTGTTTATGTCCTGGAGGTTCCCAACTATTGTGTTGGCTTCAATGAAAGGACTTGGAGCAGGTTCGATTTCTATTTCATCGATTACCTCCTCAATTACCTCCCCTACAGATGCTGGGATATGGTTCTTATTGTTGATTTGCAAGAGTTCCATTTTGTATTGCTTTTTGCTGGTTAAAAATGATTGTTTCTATTTCCTGCCGTCTTTTGGTGAATTCTGTCAGCAGTTCTGTCTGATAAACCGGGAATGAATTATACAGGCTCAACAGCTCATCATGTGTATGGCAGGCTGCTATACTCTTGATTACTTCTTCCTTTGTTACATTGACTACCTGCTCTGTTCCTGTATTGCACCATTCTATGATCATCTTACCTGTTTCAGGTGTAGGGATAAACTCCGGCTTTCCAAAGAATAGCTGTGTTCTGTCCTTTGTAGCTTTGGCATGTAGGGCAATATCCAATTCGAGGACCAGGGTAAATTCATAATCCATTCCCTCCCTCTGGATACCCTTCATGCCTACCTTTTCAGGTACCTGTTTACCGTTCTTTTCAGACAGTACATATTCCTGCTTTGACCTCATGGTGCCGATGATATGTACATCTGCCTGGAGCAATAGCTGAACAAATGCATTATGCCGGGGTGTCAGCTTTGACCAGTTGGTAAAACTGTTGCCAACCATTCCTGAATGAGTGTCGAGTATAAATTCCCACTCATGAGTTAAGGAATCAATAATCACCACCTCAATAGCTGCATTAATGCAAACTGTGATTGCCTGCATATATCTCTCCGGAGAGAATGGGGCAATGAATGGCAGGACAAAGTAATTGCCCAGATCAGCATAGAGATCAGCAGACCTGTTCTCTGAATCTATGACAGCAATCTTATCCCACCTGCCACAGAGACCAAAGGCAATGAATAAGGCATCTTTGGTTTTGCCTGACCCTGATGGGCCTTGTAGCGCCATCTTAATTTTCGTTTTCTTCTTGTTAGCTACCTGTAGCTGCATAATAATTGATTTTTGAGATGAACGAATTGGTATAAAACTTAAAAAGGGAAGCAGGAATCTCTCCCACCTCCCCTTCCATTCCATAGCTACCAGGGCCTATTTTACGAGTTCTTTTCTTCTTTTGTTTGCAGCCTCCTTTATACCATCCTCCGGTTTAGTGGTGACAGCTGCTGCTTGTGGTTGATCAATTTCCACGGTACCATGCCCTACCACTTCATTACTGCCTGCAGGTTGATAGGCATAGGTATAACCAAGGGTAACCACTTCACCGGTTCTCTTAATGGTATACTCATAGGGCTCAGATGCAACCCTCACAACATCTCCTGCCAACTGGGAACCAACCATCATTTTGGCAATGGATTCATCAAATGTGGAAGGGATGCTGCACTTCCTTACAGTGGCATAAAATTTCCCGGTATTCTGGGATTGGACAATTTCTAAACTGCCTGTCAACTCTAAGGCAATGAAATCTTCTCCGCTCTTGTTTTGGCGGACATTGTAACCTGTAACGGATACCATAAAATATATATTTTGGAATGAATAAAAGCCTCCTATTCTTATGCCCGGAGGTGTAAGGGCAAGGTTGTGTACATCGTGTAACAAAGGTCAAACAAGGACACATGGAGGTGCCTTGTTCTGCTGGAAAGAACATGTCATAAAAACAGAATTGAAATGAATAAAAACCCCTTATCCTAAACCAGGGGGGTACTGGCCGCAATTAAGAAAAGCAGCAGGATTGGTAGGGTACCCTTATACACACTCGAATACACACATTTTTTGTGCTGGTAGAAATGAAACGTTATTTTGAGGTACAGGGGGGCTGCTATAAATCTGAAACTATTTATGGTCAAATGAGTTTGGAAAATTTTTGGAAAAAAATTATTGAATCCTGATGAATCTATTTATTTAGCCTCTTCAATACGGTAGGGTTTTCTAAATATTTTGCATTTTTGTTAATCAATAATTAGGAATAAAATAGATGATAATTCTTTTGAACAATAGTCGAAACTAGTGTTCAATAAGCAATAAAAATTAATCTAAAAATAACATAAACACCTTCTTTTTTAAAGATTTTAAGAAAAAAATGGTATTTTAGTTAAATTTTAAAAATAATATATGATAAAATATATTGTTCAGCATATTCAATATCAATTAAATGCAAGCATATAAAATATATAATGATGTATATTAAAATTTATTTGTTAATTGTCTTGTTTTTTAGTAAGATGAATAATTACCTTTGCTTCCGAGATAGATAATTTATTTATTATTTCAAATTCTCTTTAAGCTATAAATATTCCATTAAAACGCATTACTCATGATGACTGATACAGAGTTTGAAATCACCGTTAGAGATGCTGCTATTCATCAATCACCATCTATCCTACCCAATTCCAATAAAAAAAGAGCCGTTATTGTTCTTTCAAATATTTTCAAATCATCCAAAGAAGTAGTGAAAATATTTGCTAATAGATTTGAAAGCCCCATTTGCCAAGATGCTACTTATGTACTTGAGCTAAAAGAGGCTATTAAAACTAGAAATGTAAAAGTACAAATATTATTTACTGAATCCCCTGATGATAGTTCACCTGCATGTATAATGCTTAAGGAATTATTGCCTAATTATTCGCATTGCATTGAAATGAAAGTCATTTCTAAAGCGGCTGAAGAAGAAATTAATAGTAAGAAAATTAATAGCGGCAAACCATTTAGATTTGCAGTTGCCGATCATAGAATGTTCAGATACGAATTGAATACTACAGATTATCAGGCTTATTTTTGTTTCAAAGATTTTGAAAGAGCAAAAAAATTAGAGAACATTTTTGACGTAGCATTTCAAAAATCTAGTTCTGTTTAAATTGCATTATTAATTCATCGTATTATATTCCAAGTAGTGATTGCTGTAAAAAAAACAGTAATCCGGTGTTTAATGTAACATCCTATCTATTAAGAAAATATGATATAAATTTTTTGATCTCAAACAAACTGCCATGCCTGATTTTGAACATTTTTCTCATTTTTTTGGTGCAATGTTCCATGTAAACGTTGCAGCAATTGGATTTATTACATTTTTTTACAAGCATATTCATAGAAACATCCAGAATAAAATCAATGCACTCCATGACAAAATAAAGCATGTTGAATTGTCATTAAATGAAGATTTTAAGCAAGCCATCGGTTCAGTAGTTAGTGGCCCTGTAACGTTTAAATCCATATTGTCTATAATACATATATCTGTAAGGGCATTTTTTCATCTTATCTTTAATAATTTTATTACCAAACCAATCTTTTATATTTCAAAAAAAAGATTAGGTAAAATTAACAATGAGAGAGATTACATAAAACGATATTTCCCTTTATTTCTAGTTGTCGGAATTTATTGTCTTTTGATGCTACTACTATCTGAAACCGTATCAGAATTTGAATTTCAGAAACAAAATGGAATATACTTTAATAATTGGAAACATATATCTGAAATATTAATTATAGGATCATGGATTTTTGTAGGTACTTATACGGGTTTAAATATTTTAATGAACAGTATAATTTCAAAAAGCCATAAAATTCTTCTATTCAATTTCGCAATATTAATTATTGCATTGATTTTACCAATTGTTGTGTTTTCAAAAGCCAATTATCATATTTTTCATAATATAACTCAAAGCAAGAAAAGGTATTCATTTCTTATATTTTCAGTTATTTACATCACTATTTTCCCAACTTTCAATTTAGCACGTAAGTATTTGGCTTATAAATTTGCAGTATTGTTAGCCGAAGTCAATTATGCAATTACGCAAAAAAATAACAGTGATGGCTTTGATAACAGCCTAGGGGATTAGTTAATAAAATATACAATATTTATTTATATCCGCCTATCTATACATCTTATTGGTAATCATGGTATAGATTTTCTTCT
Source organism: uncultured Bacteroidota bacterium (assembly GCA_903904855.1). GTDB lineage: Bacteria > Bacteroidota > Bacteroidia > Chitinophagales > Chitinophagaceae > Nemorincola. The sequence continues at coordinate 60,928 of CAIVEH010000216.1, forward strand.
TAAGGAAATACTTATCATACTGGCAGTCTCAGGTAGTGGCAGTTGATTGAATCCATTCAAGTTCCGGCATAACTTATTGATTGGTTTTAATCATTCTTTCATTCCATGCTATGGTAGTGGTATCACTCTTACCCTTCCTCCTGATGCCATTATCCTCTTCTGGAAAGTATATCCAGCTCTCATGATCCTTGAACTTTTCCCTATGTTCCTTTAGCTCTCTGGATTGGCTGGACATCATTACCACATCTATATCCTGAAAGTTGCTTTTCAGGGCTGTAATAGCCTTCTGCCTTACCTTTCTGTAGAACAGGTCAATATCAGTTATATCGTTGTACCTGATGCCACTTCTGGTCCTTCCTTGCTTATCTGTTATCGTGATCTTGTAATATGGCATATTCTGCACTCAACAGGATAAAATTAATGCTCTCAATAGCCTGATGTATCAGCAGGTTCAAAATTGTGGATATCTTTTTCATACTAGCTATCAGGTGTAGGGTATTTGTATAAGCGTCAATGTGCAACATTTATAAACATATCAGGTGTATAAACATCGTAGGTTTATAAACATAGCAGGTGCAATTGTGATCATAAGCAGTTATTAAAAACACCAAGACTATTTCTGAAAATTTCAAGCATTTTACCTACTTACATTATCAGAATAATTTCGTATATTTAGTATGTCATGGAACGAAAGAAATTCAACAAAGCCGATCTTCATGCTCCCAGGTGCAGAGAGATGATAAAAGATGTTCTGTCTTACCCGGATAAAGATTTTTATGGATACTTTTCCAGGATGAAAGAACAATATCCTCAGATGAAGCAGTACAGTAACCGGCAGATAGCAAAGTGGATAGAAGAATACAATAAACAGATGGCGCATGAGGTTGCCACAAGCAGGAATGGTGTTATGCTACCTGAAGGTCTTGGCTATGTAGTGGTAGGGAGCTGTAAACTGACAGAAGTAACTGCCAAACTCAACATCGATTATGCTGCTTCCAGCAAATACGGAGTTATTATAAACCATAGTAATTACCATTGTGAAGGGTATGTGGCCACAATACAGTACTACAATGATATACCCAGGCAGCGGTTTAAGAACCATGTACTTTGGGACTTTAAAGCCTGTAGAGCACTCAGCAGGGCAGTATCTGCGGAGTTTATGGCAGGTAAATATAATCACTACATACCCTTATCTAAATGGAGCCGTGTAGCTAACAGGTTCCATAAATTCAAATTCAGGAAACCTTCCTGGAGGGAAAAGAAGAGGGAAAGGGAAAGGAAAGAAGCATGGGTTAATTATGATGAATTCGCAGGCTTTGATTAGAGTGGAATTTTGGGCAAAATCAAAAAGTTAGCTATAAGAGGGGTGATACAAGATGGGTATTCGCTAATATTGGGAAAAATAGGGGGTAAAGGCTGTTGTTGGACTGGCTTTGTCTCTCATACGCACGTATCTTATTAAGAAATCGCAAGAGAAACGTACTATATTTAGATTTGTGTCTTGTATGAGTATCCCGCTTGGATTAATCATAAAAAATTTCTCTGGATTCAAACCTTCTACTAAATTAGTGGAATGGAAATTGAACTACTTATCCCAAACAATATAAATGTCGATGCCCTGATACCTGAAAATTTAAAGGGTGAGGCTAGGGAAAAATTCCATGACAGAATTGTATATTTTCTGCACATCATAGTAGCCAGGCTGAATACCAAAAAAGTGTTTGAGGAATATTTAAATAATGGGTATGTCCGGCTAATGAAGAAATACCTCAGGCAAATAATGGGCAACCAAACAAAAGATATTATAGACATTTTAAGCATCAAGAAAATCATAACAGTTGATCTGGACTATGAAATTGGAGAATACTCAATGGGATATATCCTTACCGATAAATACCTAAAAGCAAAGCCCAAAAAAGTTCAACTCATCAGTTATGAAGTATTCAAAGTTTATAAAAGGAAACTTGAGGAACAAAGGAAACTTCAAAAAAAGCTTTCATCAAAAATCCCTCAGGTCATAGTGCAATTAAGCAAGCCATGGAGTATTGATCTGCCCAAGGCAGTGAAATGGACAATAATGTTTGAAAGCATGTTCTACAACCAGATTAATGAATCAAAGATCATACCTGCTGAAAACAAACTGGAAGCCATAAACAAATACAAGCAATACTACCAATTCATCAGGAGACAGTTAGTTAGGATTGAACAAGGAAATGTATCAGACTATACAATTGATGAAAAGGCAGGCAGGTTACATACAATCTTCACAGGATTGCCAAGACCACTGAAGAATTTCCTAAGATATCAGGTTGATCAATCTTTAGCATGTATAGACATTAAAAACAGCCAACCCTTTTTGCTAGGATATATGATGACACTAAGATTCTGGAAGACAACACAGGAATCAAGAGCATCAGATAGGGCAAGAGAAGAATTGACATTAATGAAGGTAGGTAAGGAAGTATATAACAAGATTATGGATAAGTATGATAAGAAGAGAGCCAGGGCTGCTATCATAATGATGTTAGAAACTCCGGAAACCATTGACAGGAGCGAGTTTCCGGGAATACACTTACAATGTTTATGTTCGGAGGGTAAATTTTATGAGTATATTATGGATAAATTTAATGGCATATACCTTGCTGGAGGAATTGACCGGTTTGGTACCAGAAATGAAACCAAAAGAGAAGTTATGAGAATTATGTACTTCGATACCAGAAAGGAAAAAGCACCATTTTATGCACCATTCAAGCAGTTTGCACAGTTGTTTCCCATTGAATCTAAAATTATGAGACTCATTAAAAGCTGTGGCTTTAGAGAGTTTCCTATATTATTGCAAAGAATTGAAAGCAAACTGATGCTGGAAAAAGTAGGTGAAAAGATACCCAAGCATATCCCATTTCTGACTGTGCACGATTCTATTATCATACCTGAAATTGAAGTCCCAGCTACAATAAAACTGATTGAATCAGAATTTAAATTCTATCTGGACCTGACACCCAAAATCTCAGAACCTGATGTACTCAATACGGATAAAGGATTTGAGGCTTTAGATAGCTATGTAAAGGAGAAACTGAATAATCTTGAAATTAAGTTTCTTAATAAGCAAAAACTGTCTACTAATGATATAATGGGTGGAGATGAAATTGAAGGGTATAGTTTGCATTATAGCTAAACAATTAATTAATCCTCCCAATATTGTTTTCCGTTTTTGTCAATGTATCCGTATTTTATTTTTGATTTAGTAAATCGGCCTTTAAAAAACATAATGAAGTAATCCAGAAAATTGTAATTCATATGCACGCTTGCTTTCCCGTCTTTGAAATACCAGGTTTCATCGTAAATGTATGGGATGATTTGTGCGCCAGTCTTATCAATAAATCCCCATTTTTTATTTAATCTTACTGCAGCTAACCCTTCTCTAAAATATTTTACTTGATCATATACAAAGGCTATAGCCTGATTTCCATTTACATCAATGAACCCCCATTTATTATTAATCTTTACAGCAGCTAACCCTTCGCCAAGTCCCTCAAAATCATCATACAAAAAAGGTATGACTTCATTCCCAACAGGATCAAAAAAGCCAAATTTCCCTTTATATTTAACTACAACAATGCCTTCTGGGAAAACAAAACAATAGTCACAATGTAGTGGAATAACTGTTTTCCCTTTTATGTCAATTGCACCATATTTTCCATTAATTCCAACACTTGCTATGCCCTTCTTAAAACTATCAGCACTATCATATTTATAGTCAATTTCAGCGTTTCCCCTTTCATTAATATAGCCGTATTTTCCTTTATATTGAACTAATGCTAAGCCATCTGAAAACTCAAAAGCATGGTCATAAATAAAAGGTATTCTAATCATTGGGTACTTTGTGACATCAACATATCCGTATTCTTTTGAGGTAATAATCATGTCATATGAAGATGTAATAGCCATACAAGATGAATCTAAAATAGACATACAAGCAACTTGTAATCCATTAATGAATTCTTTCTCAATAAATGGATCATCGCCAGGATGAATTATAGAACCCATGGCATTGCCATTCCTTACGACAAATCTTATTTTACCATTTAATACAACCCTAGCTATTCCATCAACAAAATTTTCCACATTGTCAAAAATGCAGGGAATAATTACTTTTTTAAAATCAGGAGTGGAAAATCCTTTTTTATCTGGTTTACTTTGATAACAACAGGGGACTAATATATTATTTTGCTCAAAATTTGTTGAGTTACTATCAACTAATCTTTCTTTGATTGAAATAAATTCACTATTAAACTGATCAACCAAATCTGGAGAACCCCTTGTAATAATAATATTCTCATCATTTTGTTTTGCTCTATTGCTCCAGTTATACGAACCTGTAATTACGATATTGTCATCTATCACACAGAACTTATGGTGCATAATGGCTCCTTCAATTGTTGGAGTAATAAAATAAACACAACCTCCAAAATCCTCTAAATCTTTATGCTGTATTCTAGTTTTCTCATTATTAATTTCGTCATTAACTAGTAGCAATTCAATCTTAACTCCATCTTTTGCCTTTTTCAAAAGAACATTGAAAATACTTTGATCAGTCATCCATGCCACGGCTATAAGAATAGAACTCTTAGCTGAGGAAATCTGATTTATAATTTCTTTTTGAATATCCTGAAAATATGCTTGTGTTTTCACTCTGCAATTTCAATTTACTGTAAATGTATGTTATTAGTTTATAGTGATTGGGGTTACAGATAATTATTCAAATACTGATTCAATAACTATCTCAAAAATGTTACCTAATAATACTATTACAACGTAATCTAAGTTGATCAGATGGAACTCACGGAATCTGTGAGCTTATAGAATAAAAGAGGCTGCTATTAAACAGCCTCTTCTAAAACCTCACATCTCCTGTTAGGCTGCTACCATATTCCTTGCAGCAACAACACTTACCTCTTCAGGCGTATAGTCATACCTGTAAGCAAGCTTGATAACCTCACCTGTTTCAGGTAGAGCGTAATCATAAGGCTCACAGATAACCCTTACAATGCTACCAGGCATCTGTTTGCCAACCATCATCCTGGCTGTTAGCTCATCAAATGTGCTGAACACAAAACATCTCCTGGCAGTTGCATAGAACCTGCCAGTATTTGAGCTCTGCACGAGTTCAATATCCCCTGATAATTCCAGCGAGATGTACTTTCCTTTCTCACCTTCTCTGAGGTGATAATTCTTAACTGTTACCATTTGGTAAGTTTTAAAAGTTAACAATGAAATTTAAAGGTGCCGGAGTGATCCAGACCCTAGATGGGAGAGAGGGGAGTGTGAGATGAACTGGTACTCTATTTCACATACAGATAAAAAACCGGACAAATAAAAATACCCAGGTTGAGGGGTAACATTTTAAAAAGCATTGTATGGGGGGATTGTTCTTGTGATGCTGATAAAGGGGGTAGTTTTAAAACTAAGTATCTTGTATGATTGAATTAATTCCTGACCAACTATCACCAGAAAACAAAAAACTTATTTCTTTATAGGCTATCCTGCATCTTTCTGCCAGATAAGGACTGTTATCTTCAAAAAGGAGAACATGGCTTATTTGGGCGGGTAATGGCTTTTCTGCAAAATAGGTGTGCATCACCTGATTTAGTTTTGCTGCTGCTGTAGATTTTTTTGTGTTCATTAATTCAGAACACTGTAACTTTCAGTTGTTCTAATAATCATCATTATGCAACAGGACAACTTATCAGGTGCACGATTTACTGACTGGTCAGATTCCATCTTACAACAGTTTGATGGGATCAATTCATTAGAATTGCTACAGTTAGGCATGACTATCATTGCCAAAGCCATGAGACCTGATTATGAGGATGTAGTGCCCTACAGGAACAGACTGCATTACGAGGACCAGGATGCAAATGACCACATGAACCTGATACATCAAAGGAAGCAGGCTATACATGATCTGCTATCTGATCTGTCTATACCTGATACAAAGTATATACTGAACCAGATAAGCTGGACCATTAATAACAAGATTATTATTCCTGAGTAACAGGTATGTGGTAGGTAAACACTCTCTACAGGTCAGTAAGTCTATAAATTATTAACTGCTGATTATAGGAAACATAATGGGATATTAATTGTTGACTAAAGGAATTAATGTTCAGAACATAAGCTGTCAATTATTGCACTGTAAAAGGTGAGTTTTTCGGTTTTTACTATAAACTTTAGCTATTAGCTACGATTTGGATGGTGAAATCTGGCAAATCAGAAAAACACAGAAAAGTACCTCTTTTACACACCCGTTGTTTTACATGCAAAAAAGATTTTTCAGATTTCCAGTTATCATTCGCATGAATGGATCTTTCGTATTCTCATGTCTCATGTGAGTTTTTGTAACCTCACAAGGTCTGTTAGATTTTAATTCACAGACCTTGTGAGGTGAATTTTATGTTACCTGTAAACAATATTTTGACTCCACATTGAATGCTATTATTAGCCAGGCAGACAGTCAATATTTAGTCTTTCTGTCATTAGTCTAAAGATAGACCAAGCTCTTACCATAATAATCAGTCTCAACAGTTATGATCACATGATTACTGATAAAGTAATTTCTCCCATCACTGTATCCATTTGAAATTTTCCTCCCTACAGACCCTGCATAGATAATTTCATATCCCAGGGTACCAGTTATAATCTTCCATGCCATTTGATCGAAATTTGTTGTTAGTTTTAATAGCCATTGCCTCTGCCATTTTCATGTCCAGTTCAGTTATTAATTCGCTTTCACAGGTAAACTGTTTATTATTACTTGCTATGGTTACTTCTTTCTTCAAATCACATACCTGTTTTCTTGATAATCTTCTTGTCTTTCTCCCTTCATCTAAATCCAGTAACATTTTCTGAACTCCTCCATTAGATTCAATGAACGCTAATTCACTCATAGAGGCAAATTGCTTTTTTGTCTTTACAATATTGAAATTTATCATTGGTTTTCTTATCTTCCATATACTAAGGTAGTCTTTGTACCAGTCCTCTTTGATAGCTTGGTAAAAGTCTGGCTCATATAGCATCGCTGCTGTTAGCTTATCCCTTTTAAAGCATTTTGCAGCCCACAGATACCTCTTCTCATATCTGAAGAGATGGATGCCTTTGAACTGTCTTGGAACTGGCTCTTTATGACTTTTATACTCTTTTATCTTATCATAGTAAACCAAAGTCTTACCCGATAGCTTGTAATAAAGGGTATCATCAATCATGTATCTTCTATAATGACCATTTGGCCCCAGATACCTGAAATATAGATCAGGACTGTAATTCATTTCCAGATTCTCAGCATAATGAAACTCTTTAACCTGAGCCCTATCCATAGGTAGATGAAGCATATCACTCATCCTTACTATACTCTCATGAATACCATTCCTATCAATCATCTGCAGGTTATTCCCCAAATACCATTTAGGAAGACTACCTGATACCTTCACTCTACCGTCAGTAACACCTACCACCAATCTACCTAACCTTCCTGAAACTGATATGCCACCTTCATAGTTATGATGACCGACATTACTTAAATGCACAGGAATCTCACCCAATAAGTCTGTATTGGGAACTTCTGAAGCTGGTAATATGAGTTCTATTGTATCCATTAAAAACGTTACTGATTCAGTTACATAATTTGCCTTATTATAGAAATTGAGGAATTCGGATCAAAATGCTTCATGCCTGTGTTTTTTTAATATCTTCTGAATATCTGCCTGAGAATAGTAGATTTTCCCCCCAACCTGGCTGAAGGAAATAATACCCTCGTCTCTCCAGGTTTGGGCAGTTCTCTTGCTTATGCCCATGAGCTTCATGAACTCATCATTGCCTACGAAGTCCTTTTCCTGTGTTCTGGGTTTGGCTAGGGCATCTATAGCCTGGTTTAATTTCTCCAGGAGCTGTGTGATTTCCTGTCCTGAGATAATAACTGCACTTTCCATTGTAAATTTTTTAAGTAAATAATATTGTTTAAAACCTACAGTCCATGCAAAAAGTTACTTGATACTTGAACTGTTCAAGCACAAATGTATATAGCCTTTTAAGGGCAAAAAGGGGCAAACAAAGTAAGGTGGAGTGTAAGGTGGAGTGCTATTATAATGCACCGTATATGGAAGATTTGGTTGTTTCAAAAAACACATTTTTCCAGGCAATCATCTTTAAGAGAGTAAATTGGCTAATATTGGTGTTTAGTATAGGTATATGTAATTGTATATTTTATCGTTTGCGGAATTAGAAAGTCCATCTAAGTAAATGATTTTTTAATTTTGTTTCCAATGTAGAAGTATTTAATTGTAATGATTATGTCTGAGATTCAAAAAGAGTTAATGGTATCGGCAAGGAAATTTACTTCCATAAGCACATTGATAAACACTTTTGAGAGATATGAAACAGCTGACTTGAAAATTGGCTCGGTCTTTGGGAACTGCGGGGAGCCATGCCGAATGTATGGAGGTAGAGCCGGCAGCACACGTTCTATAAAAGATATTGTGCCCTGGGATGCTGTAAATGAACTCAATAATAGTGGTATAAAATTCTACGTAACACTTACAAATCATTTTCTAGATAAAGATGCAATTACTCAAAGTCTGAAGCATGTTGAAAAGCTATTATCAATTTCTGAATCTAATGGCGTAGTTGTATTAAACAGAAAATTTGCAAAAATATTAAGGCGTCATTTCCCTGATGTAATTTTGAAACAAAGCGCAATAGCCAATCCTACTAGCTTAGATTCTATTGAAAAAGCACTGGAAGTTTACGATTACATTACATTAAGCCATAATGCGCTTGATATGGAAATCTTCCTGTTATCTATTCCGCCAATAATCAAACAAAAACTTGTTTTGTTTGGTAATGCGAGGTGCGCCTACAAGTGTTTTAAACTGACCTGCTACCTCGGTTGTTCTCAGTTTCATTTCGGAAAAGAAGTCACGTCAAGCTGTACAGGTGTTTCATCAATGAAGGAATTGAAGCCCATTCCGATGACCATTTTCAACATTAGCCACCCCATTTACGCACACGTTTCAAAGATTAAGTACGTTGAGTAGATTATCAGTTCGATCAGCAACTTCCTGCACCCAGTCATTGCTTTCGGATTAAAATCCGAAAGAGCAAGGTAACAATATAGCTAAGTGTCAAAAAAATAATGGGTTTTCAAAGTATTTCACCTACCATAACTTTTTATATTCGATAATTATCCGGATAAATAAGGAATAAGGATACAAAATCAGGAAATTTCCCATAAATTTGCCGTCCTTAATAAAAAAATCATAATCAACAACTAATGTCTGTCATACTAACTATCAGAAACAGGTTCGGAAAAATTGCGGGTGGATTAATAGCGCTCGCGCTTATTGGCTTTATAGTATCTGATGCCCGCAATGGTTCGATAACCAGTTTTTTCAGTGGCCATGATTCGAGCGTGATGAAAATCAACGGCACCAAAATAGACCCTAAAGACTATCAGCACCTGCTGAAGGAGTATGAAACACTGTATACAATGTTTAACAAGGGCCGTCCGCTGGATGAGGCCACCAGGGCGCAGATGAATGAGCAGGTAGCTCAGATGGCGGTGTTTGAAACCGTTGTGAATGAAGAGTGCGACAAGCTGGGTATCATTACTACAGAAGATGAGAAGAAGAACCTCGTTTATGGCGAAAATGCCGATCCACTGGTGCGTCAGTTCCAGATAGAAGGGCAACAGGTTTTTGTTGATCCACAGACCAATCAGTTTGATCCTCAGCGCGTGAAGTATTTCGAAAAGCAATTTGCTGAAGACCCTGCAAAATATGATCCTACCGGTAAAATAATGGAGCAGTGGGTGACTGTGAAAGAATATGTGCTGCGCATGAGCAGAGTGAATAAATTCAATGAAATGTTCTCAGGTTCGGTTTATTCGCCTACCTATTTGGCTAAGAAAAACGTTACCGATCAGAACTCAATGTGCTCGATGAAGTATATTAAAGTGCCTTTCACAAGCGTTGCTGATAACGATGTGAAAGTTACTGAGGATGACATGAAGGCTTATATGAAGGCGCATCCGGGCATGTTTGAAAACGACCAGCCTACTAGGAGCATTGAGTATGTATCGTTTGACATCATACCTTCTTCGGCTGATACGGCAAGGTGCATTGAGCAGCTGACGCAAATCAAAGATGAGTTTACGAATACAAAGGATAACAAGACTTTTGTAAACAACAAATCGGATGATGCCAATTCTTTCAATGAGGTATTTGTGAATAAAAGGACGTTCCTTTCGAGGTATGCAGATACTATCAACAGCCTGGCTGTAGGAACTGTTTATGGTCCTTATTATGAAAATGGCGCTTACAGGATGACCAAGGTGCTGGACAGGAAAACACTGCCAGACAGTGTAAAGTGCCGTCACATATTGGTTAGGACCCAGGACCGTGGAAAAGATATTGCTAACGACAGCGCCGCACAGCAGAAGCTGGACAGCGCACTGCATGAACTGGCAGCAGGCGTTAAGTTTGATTCGGTGGTAGCCAAATACTCGGAAGATGAGGGCAGCAAAGCTAAGGGCGGTGAGTATACTTTTACGCTTCGCGACAGGCCGGGAATTTCGAAAGAGTTTGGTGATTTTATTTTTGAAGGAAAGGTGGGTGATAAGAAATCTGTGAAAGTATCGAACGATAATTATCATGGTATACACTATATAGAAATTATTGAACAGAAAGGAACAGGGCCAGCTATACAGATAGGTACAGTAGCCAAGAACCTGGCGCCAAGCGACAGCACAGTAAATGCAATCTATGGCAAGGCCAATGAGTTTGCCGGCAAGAATCCAACAGCCACCGAGTTTGATGCTACTATTAAGAAGCAGGGTCTTGATAAAAGGCTGGGCGAGAATGTGAAGGTGAATAACTTTACTATTCCGGGTCTGGGTGCATCACGCGAAGTAATCCGCTGGATATTTGACCACAAGCTGGGCGATATTTCTCCTGTGTTCCAATTGGGCGACCAGAGGTATGTAGTTGCCAAGCTGGCAGCAATTCAGGATAAGGGTATTGCACAGTTAAATGAGTCGAATAAGCCAATGATAGAGCAGAAGGTGCGTGAGGAGAAGAAAGCAGAAGCTATCAGCAGCAAATATGGCAAATCAGGTTCATTGGATGCAATAGCACAGGCAAGCGGCCAGCCGGTTCAGCAGTCGGATTCTGCAACACTGGGTAATGGTATACCTGGCCTTGGTTTTGAGCCAAGACTTATAGGCTATGCATTTAACTCTGCATTCCAGCCAAATACGCTTTCTCCGGGAATTAAGGGCAATGGTGGAGTTTATTTCATTACCGTATTGAACCGCAGCGCAAGTGCAGTGCCAGAAAACCTGATGAATATGATTGCCCCACAGCAACAGAGGTCGCAGCAGGGACAGTTGAGGAATGCTATTGGCCAGCAGTTGCAGCCAAGTGTGATACGCAAGGCAGATGTAAAATATAATGCAGGTAATTTTTAATTACCGGGCTTTAGTAATAATATATTTACTATAAAAAGAAGTTGTCCTTTATTTTCGGGACAACTTCTTTTTTTTGTTATAAATCCTTCATCTTTGTAGAGAAATCAGTTAAATACCAATTGGTACTGAAAAACAGGCATTAAGTTTTGCGAAAAAAGATGCCTCCGTTGCGGCGAAGAGGCGCATTTTGCAAATGACCGATTTAAGCATGCAAATGATTGTGTGATCTGATTTTTGATGTTAAATAAGAATAAGAACCCAAAGGAATGAATACCAGGATAATAACACTCTTTGGAGAAGAAGAAGTACCTGAGCTGATAAGGGGGGTGGGCAACAGCCGTGCAAAAAAGAAGCAGGAAGAGGTTGCGGCTCCTGAAAACGCAGCTCAGCCTGAACCGGCGCCTGAAGTGGCGGCTGAGCCGGAACCTGTGGCTGTGGCTGAAAAAGAAGAAGAAGTAAAGAGCTTTGAATTTCCGGAAGACTGGAAAGGGGAGAAGAAGTATTATTCGATAGGGGAGGTGGCCGCGCTTTTTGGCGTGAAGACTTCACACATAAGATTCTGGACCAACGAATTTAAACTTAATGTGCGCACCACCCGTAAAGGTGACCGGCTCTATACTGCCGACCTGGTGCGGGAGCTGAAGGCAATACACCACCTGGTGAAGGAGCGGGGCTTTACGCTGTCGGGGGCCAAAGCAAAACTGAAGGTGCAAAACAAGAGGGATGTAGAAACCATAGATCTGAAACAATCGTTGCTGCAGTTGAGGAATAAGCTGGTTATTATCAGGAATCAGATACCCAGGCCAAGCCAAACCCCTGACCCCTCCAGATGAAAAATCGGGAACGTATGCCGGGGGACAACGAATTAAGCTGCGGTGAAGAATTCAAGGATGGAGATTTGATTGGGCAAGGTTGTTTTTATTGAATATTCTAATATAGTTGAGTATTGAGGAGGTATTAAACATCAGAAAATGAAAACGATATTTTTTACGCTTACGATGATAATGAGTATGACTGCAATGGGGCAGAAGCTATACAGGGAAACGAGGGATACTGTGGATGGTGGGCTTATATTTAATGGGATTGTGAGCCTGGATAACCTTTCCAGAGAACCATCTTTTACGTGGTACAAGAAAGGGGTAGAAGAATATATTCCAGAGGAGAAAGCGATGAACCTGCTTAATTTTTACCTGCGGCAATACAGGATGATCGTGTTTCTGGGTACCTGGTGCGATGATTCGCATAACCTGATACCCAAGCTGGCAAAAGTACTGAAGACATCCCATTTCCCAGATGCGTTGCTGACTATGTATGGCGTAGACAGGAACAAGGCAACAACAGGGTATGAACACAGGAGGTATGAGATAACCAATGTGCCTACCATAATATTATACAAAGGAGACCTGGAAGCGGGCAGAATTACAGAATCTGTAAAAACTACTGTGGAGGGTGAGCTGGCTGCCATAATTGAAAAAGATATGGCAGGGCAGGAGATGCACTGATAAATCTGTAACATATAAACAGATTAAAACCAGCTAGCTATTCCTAATCTTGTATAAAATAGGCCGGAGACCCATATAATTAATTACCTTTGCACCCCAAAATTAATTATGGAGTTACCGGAGCATCTTACCTTAAGTTTTTTAGAAGCAAAGAGTGAAAATCTGTTTTCTTTGTCTGAATCGGCGCTTGCGCGAATCTCGGCCAACAGAACTTACCTGGATAACAAACTTAAAGACGGCCAAACCTACTACGGAATAAATACCGGATTTGGCTCTCTGTGCAATGTGCGCATAGAGAGTGAAGACCTTGCGCAGCTGCAGGAAAACCTGGTATGCTCTCATGCCTGTGGAATGGGAGATGAAGTGCCGGAAGAAATAGTGCGGCTGATGTTGCTGCTGAAAGTGCATGGACTGAGCCAGGGCTATAGCGGGGTAAGAACAGACAAAGTGAAACGGCTGATAGACTTTTATAACCTCGGTATTACTCCTGTAGTATATGAACTGGGATCGCTGGGCGCATCGGGCGATCTGGCGCCGCTTGCCCATATGAGCCTGCCGCTTTTTGGTAAAGGATGGGTAAGATATAAAGGAGAGAAGATGGCTGCTGCAGAGGCTTTGAAAGCGGCCGGACTGGAACCGATAGCGCTGGCGGCCAAAGAAGGATTAGCATTGCTGAATGGTACACAGTTCATGAGCTCTTATTCGGTATGGGCATTGATGGCAGCGAGGAAACTGATGCTCTGGGCCGATGTGATCAGTGCATTATCGGCAGATGCTTTTATGGTAAAAGATGAGCCGTTTAATGCCGCCATTCAAAGGGTGCGGCCGCATAAAGGCCAGGTAGCTACTGCAGCACGGATAAGAAGACTCCTGGCTGGCAGCCAGATAAAGCAAATGCCCAAGGAGCAGGTGCAGGATCCTTATTCTTTCAGATGCATACCACAGGTGCATGGCGCTACAGCCGATGTGATTGATATGGTATCGGGAGTGGTGGAAACTGAGGTCAACTCGGTAACGGATAACCCGATTATATTTAGTGATGAGGATGCTATAATGAGTGGAGGGAATTTTCACGGGCAGCCACTTGCGCTCCATGCCGATTTTCTGGCGATAGCAATGGCAGAACTGGCCAATATTTCAGAAAGAAGAACATACCTGATGATAAGCGGGCAGCGGGGATTGCCAGCCTTTCTTACGCCTCATGCAGGCCTCAACAGCGGTTTTATGATTGCACAGTACACAGCAGCAGGAATAGTGAGCCAGAACAAGCAATATTGTACGCCTGCCTCGGTAGACAGTATAGTGAGCAGTAATGGCCAGGAAGATCATGTGAGTATGGGTTCTAATGCTGTTACAAAACTAAGAAAGGTGGTGATGAATGTGCAGCGGGTACTAGCTATAGAACTACTGGTTGCAGCACAGGCGCTTGAGCTGCGCAGGCCATTAAAGTCATCTTCGGCCCTTGAAAATGTATTTGATGCTTTCAGGAAAGAAGTATCGTTTATGACGCATGATGAGATTTTGCATAATAAACTTATAGCTGCTGAGCGGTTTCTGGATAGGGATGCCATTGAGATTATTGGGAAGTAAAGTTTGAATCTGAAGTCGTTATTTGTGCAATTAAAAGTCTCACGCAAAGTCGCGGAGGCGCAAACAGAGCGACTAAAATAGACAGATCAAAAAGCAAGGGTGCAAAGCCATTAATTCAATGTTTGCATAATTTTATCTGGCTATGATAATAAATGAATAAATTAGTGATGTTCCGGTTATTTTATAAAAGGATAGCAGGAAATTGAATACTCTTGCTTCCGAAGGATTTTGTTTTTCTTACATTTGCCACCATTTATGTCTCTGCTGCAATTTTACCCGCTGAAAGTTAAGGATGTTCGCCAGGAAACGGCTGACTGTGTATCGGTATCGCTGGATGTGCCAGCTGATATTGCTGATAAATTCAGGTTTGTACCTGGCCAGTATGTTACGTTCCGTCATAAGGTAGATGGGGCTGAAATCCGGCGTTCCTATTCTATCTGTTCCAGTAAGGGAGAGGGTGAATTGCGAGTGGCTATAAAAAAAGTAGAGCAGGGCAAATTTTCCACCTATGCCAATGAAACGCTAAAGAAAGGGGATGTGCTGGATGTAATGCCCCCAATGGGAAATTTTGTGATAAAGAATAAAAAGTCGGGACATAAAGAGTATGTGGCATTTGTGGCCGGAAGTGGTATAACACCGGTAATGAGCATTATGAAATCGGTGCTGGAAGAGGAGCCTGATAGCTGCTTTACATTGGTGTATGGTAACAGGAGCAAGAACAGCATCATTTTCAGAGAAGCCATAGAGGCGCTGAAGAATACCTATATGTTGCGGCTGAGGGTACACCATATCATCAGCAGGGAGTATATGGATATACCATTGCTGAACGGAAGGATTGATGCGTCAAAGGTGACTGAATTCTGCAAATCGCTTATTGATATTCTAAACACTGATGAGGCTTTTATTTGCGGGCCGGAAGAAATGATACTTTCGGTAAGGGAGCAGTTGATTGACCTGGGAATGCCTGGTGCCAATGTGCATATTGAATTATTCACGTCACCCGATCAGCCAAAAGAAACCCACGAAAAATGGGTGGAAGGGCATAAAAGCGATGGGGAGCATAAAAGCAAAGTAAGCATAACGCTTGATGGTGTAACCTTTGATATGGAAGTGCCTTTTAATGGCGAAAGCATACTGGATGCAGCCCTGAAAAGCGGCGCCGACCTGCCTTATGCCTGCAAGGGCGGTGTGTGCTGCACCTGCCGCGCCAAAGTGCTGGAAGGCGAAGTGGAGATGGAAGTGAACTATGCCCTCGATGAGCACGAAGTGCAGCAGGGTTATGTGCTTACCTGCCAGAGCCACCCCAGAACGGAGCGGGTGGTGATTGATTTTGATGCGAGGTAGTCCATACGTATTCTGTAAAAAAAAGCTTCATCTCTGACATTTTCCTTTATAATGCCTGGAGTTCATTACCAACATATTTATATATCATAAATACTGTCGCCTTTATTTGTGCTTTCAGCAATCACTTGAATCTTTTGCAAAGTGTACCAAAAATCTTTCTAAAATTAAGGAATTTCAGAAAGATTTTAAAGATCCTGTAACCTACAATAAATCCAATTACTTAACTTTGAATAAAAACAATCAGTATGGCACCGATAGTGAAAAGGCAAAGGCTGCACCAATATATAGAGATTGCCAATAACCACGATATTGATTTGTTGCTTGATTATGTTGAAAACAGCATGAGTCCCTATGTGCCTTACAATAAATGGGACGACCATGAATTTATTGCCGAAATGGAGGCAAGGGTAAAATCTTTGGAAAATGGCACTGATAAGGGGCATACCTGGGAAGAAGTAAAAGAAATGGCAAGACAGGCGTTAAGCGCAAAGAAGGCAAAATGAACTTTACACTAATCTTCAACGATAAGGCGAAAGATGAATATATTGCCACAATTTTATGGTATGAGGAACGAGAACCGGGATTAGGAGAAAGATTTGAAAGTGAAACCGAAAAGCAATTACGAAAGATAACATCTAACCCTTATGCCTACCATTATTCTAAAGGTAAATTCCGTGAATCTTCAGTTGATGACTTTCCTTTTACAATAATCTATAAGATAAACGAGAAAAATAATACAATCTATATTTCTTCAATTTTCCACACAAGCCGTAATCCAAAAGGTAAATACAGAAGGTAGTAAGGAATTAAGCAGGTTTATGCACCAGTAGTACCTTATTCCCGAAAAATAGTCTATCAGATTTTTCAATTCACACAAATTCACCACCCTGTAAAAGATTTTGAACCTTAAAATCCGAATAAGATTATTTTTGTTTTATGAGTTCATTCCGTACCGCATTTTTAGCAGCTATTTCTTTACTTATTTTAACCAGCTCTGCCTTTGCACAGAAGGGTAAAGTGATTAATCTGGCCAAAAACAAGTGGGTGGATAGTGTGTATAATGCACTGAGTGAAGAAGAGCGGATAGGGCAGCTGTTTATGGTTGCGGCTTATTCGGGCGGGAAGAATTATAATGAAGAACTGATTACTAAATTGATTACTGCTCACCAGATAGGTGGTCTGATATTTATGCAGGGCGGGCCTGTGAGGCAGGCCAACCTTACAAACACATACCAACACCTTGCACAAACACCTTTACTGATAGCAATGGATGCTGAATGGGGCATCGGTATGCGCCTGGACAGTGTGAAAAGCTTTCCACGGCAGATGATGCTGGGCGCCACTCGCGATACAGCAATTGTTTATAAAATGGGCGCCGCTATTGCCGCACAATGCAAGCGCCTGGGCGTGAATGCAGACTTTGCACCTGATGTGGATGTGAACAATAATGCACTGAACCCGGTTATCAATTCAAGATCGTATGGAGAGGACAAAACATGGGTAGCCAGGCTTGGGATTGCCTACATGAAAGGACTTCAGAACAATGGGGTAATGGCCTGTGCCAAACATTTTCCGGGGCATGGTGATACCAATGTAGACTCACACAATGACCTGCCTGTGATCAGCAGATCGATGCAGCAACTGGATACACTTGAATTTTTTCCGTTCCGCAGGTTGATATATGCAGGTGTGGGGAGTATAATGATTGCACATCTTGAGGTACCTGCTCTGGATACCGCATTGCATGTGCCATCTACTTTATCAAAGAATACTGTAACCGGTACGCTGAGGAATAAACTGGGATACACAGGGCTTATTATAACCGATGCATTGAATATGCAGGGTGTTACTAAATACTTTCCTTCAGGCGAAGCTGAGTTGAAGGCTTTTGCAGCCGGAAATGATATAATGCTGTTTCCTCAGGATGTGCCGGCTGCTCTTGCTAAAATCAAGAATGCAATTGATAGCGGTATTATTCCAGTGGCACAACTGGAGCAGAGTGTGAGGCGTATACTTGCTGCAAAGTATGATGCCGGACTGAACAAATGGAAGGATATTGATACCCGCAACATCACCAATGACCTGAACAAGGAGGTTGATATGATCCGCACACAAATTGCCAAGGCAGCAGTAACAGTGGTGAAAGATGACAACCAGATACTCAGGAAGCTCAATGAAAATATGAACATTGCTTATGTGGGTATCAACGCCAGCAAAACTACTCCGCTATATGAGGCGCTGGATGACAAATTTAATAATGTTGAAGCACGCTGGTTGCCCAAGGGTAGCCCGCTGGACAGCGCAGAGAAAGTGCTGGAAAGCCTTACAAAATATGATGCTGTGATAATAGCAGTGCATAATCTGAACTTCGGGCCTGGTAATAATTATGGCCTGAGTAATGAAGCAGTTGCCTTTCTGCAATATGCCGGTTGCCGGAACAATGTAATGGTGGCGCTGATGGGTAATGCATACGCTACGCAATTCTTTTGCGGGGCAGGATCTGTGATGGTTGGGTATGAAGATGATACTATATGCGAGCAGGCAGTGGCTGATGTTATCCTGAAGAAACTAAAGCCCAAAGGCCGACTGCCAGTAACCGCATGTATAGAAGGAAAGAGTGTGTGCCCTATGCCGGCGAAAATCCCGGAAATGGCCAGTGTGCCGGTTTATGACCTGAAGAAAGTATTTGTACCAAAGGAAGCAGGTGTAATTGATCAGAAGGCTCTTGACCAGTTGGATATGTTTATAGCGCGGGATATAGCAGATGGGGTCTTCCCCGGGTGCAGGATACTGGCGTCGAGAAACGGGAAGGTGTTTTATGACAAGGCATTCGGGTATATGAAGTATGATAAGGAACAGCACGTAGATACCAACACACTTTATGATATGGCATCTTGTACCAAGATACTGGCTACCACAATGGGTGTGATGAAGCTATATGACCAGGGCAAACTGGACCTTGATAAAACACTTGGCGACTACCTGCCCCAGGCTAAAGGTACCAATAAGGCAGGGCTAAAAATACGGGATGTGCTGCTACACCAGGCAGGACTGAAGGGATGGATACCCTTTTACCTGGACGTAGATGACCGGGAAGGGAAACTAAGGACAAATCTTACCAGGCGGGCACCTGAGAAGGGGTTTAATGTTCAGGTGGCAAGGAATGTGTATCTGCGTGATGATTATATAGACACGATGTGGACAAAAGTGTTTGCCAGCAACCTGGATAATGCGGGTAAATTTCTGTACAGCGATCTTGATTTTTACCTGCTGATGGCTGTAGTGAAACAGATAACCGGGAAGCCACTTGATAAATATGTAGAGGAGGAATTTTATAAGCCAATGGGCCTTAAACGTATTACCTACAACCCACGGAATAAATTTGATACAACCCAGATAGCGCCTACCGAAATGGAGCAGAGTTTCAGGAGCCAGGTATTGTGTGGCTATGTGCACGACCAGGGCGCTGCATTGCTGGGCGGAGTGGGCGGCCATGCCGGTATTTTTGCTACGGCGCATGATGTGGCGGCTATCTTCCAGATGCTGCTTAATAAAGGTACCTATGGCGGCAGGCGGTATTTTAAGGCATCTACTGTTGATATGTTCACAGCTTACCACAGCAAGATCAGCCACAGGGGGCTTGCATTCGATAAGCCAGCTACAGATGGTGATGATGGCGGCCCGGCAGGCGACCGCAGCAGCGGGCTGGCCTTCGGGCACCAGGGCTTTACGGGTACCTGTGCATGGGCTGACCCTGCAAATGGAATTGTATTTGTGTTTTTATCCAACCGCGTTTATCCATCGGGAAGCAATGGGAAGATCAATAAACTCAATGTGCGGACGGTAGCCCAGGACTATATTTACCAGGCATTCGGAATACCTGTAAACCATGATAGGATGAATACGTATAAGGCGCAATTGGGGATAGTGAAGTGAGAAACTATTAATCTTGAATTTACGCCTGTGGAAGCACTAATAATTCATCATAAATAATTTTGTATTTTTGATAATAAAATTAGAAGATATGGTTGCTGTTGCAGGAACATTTCAAAATGGCTATATAAAGCTGGATAAAGAGTTCTTATCAAAGGAACCTGTAAGAGTGAATGTTACATTCCCGGATGAAGTGGAGCCTTCCTCAGAAAAGAGATTATTATTTTCAGATTTTTCATTTGAGAAAAGCCAGAAAATTCTAGAGAACGTCCCCGGATCATTGAGCGATGACTTAATTGAAGAAAGAAGAAACAGTTTATGAAAATATTTTTAGACACTTCTTCGTTATTCAAACTCTATCATAAGGAAGTGGATTCTTCCAAAATAAGGTAG
Organism: uncultured Bacteroidota bacterium; assembly: GCA_903904855.1. Classification (GTDB taxonomy): domain Bacteria; phylum Bacteroidota; class Bacteroidia; order Chitinophagales; family Chitinophagaceae; genus Nemorincola. Next base: position 81,208 of record CAIVEH010000216.1, read on the forward strand.
ATTTTCGATGATAATATTATTACAACAGTTTTCCTTTCAGAAATTACTAAAATTGAGTTTGTTTCAACTGTCTGGAAAAAGGTAAGGGCACAACAAATGTCTGTTTTGCAGGCACATGAAGTAACAGACCTCTTTGAATCAGACTCCTATCAATATACTTTCATACTTACAGACTGCTTGATACAGAAACAGGCAAAAAGTCTTGTAGCAAATTATGGAAAGGAAGTTTTAAGGACTTTGGATTGTATTTAACTTGCAACGGCAATATCATTGAGAAATTATACTTCCAGGTTTATTACTTCAGATAAATTGTTGGATAGTTTTTTTAGCCTTGAATCACTGCCGAATTCTGACTCCTGAAGCAAGGATATAAATATTTGATTAAATAATTATTCATTTTAATTATTTTGCATAAAGTGTCATTAATATTATTTACTATAAAAATTTCTGTTTAAATTTATAGTAAATTAAACTCTTATGATCTATAAATCCTTACTTTCCGCTATTATTCTTCTTACATTTTCCTTCTCTGCCCAGTCTCAGACATGGCATAAAGATTATTATAAAACCCAGCCACCAGGCACGCCGTTATGTTACGGTTATTCGGTTGCTTACGGAGGATTAATCTGCATGTCAACTGCCGATTCCTTTTTTTCATTTAATGAATTTGCTTCCGATTATTACCTGGTAAGATTAAATAAATTTGGTGATACCATTTGGTCTAAAAGGAACTGGTTAGATACTTTTAGCTGCCGTTCAATTATAAATGCTATTACCCAGCTATCGAATGGAGATTACGTTATAGCTTCAACTTTGTATTCCTATGATTCCCTCTATTCTAATACTTTTTTTCATGGTTATACTTGTTCAATTTTTTACAGACTCGACTCGAACGGTAATATATTAAATGTCATAAGAAGAGTTATGGATGTTGATGATGGCCAGGATATCAATGTTCTGAAAGCAGAGAATAATGGTTATTACATTGTTTATTCCTGTGATTCATTTTATAACTCATCTATCACATCCTTAGATGCTCTGGCTCAAAGTATAATTGAAAAACATGACAGCAATGATGTTTTGTTATGGTCTTATAATTTCTCAGGAACCTATAATGTTGTTGGATCAGGAACTTCAAGCGCGCTCCTTGATGCATATCCAGGCATTCAGATTCATAGTTCATCGACGGTAGATAATGGAGTGGCCTTTATCACCAGGAATAATATCGGCAAATTAAATGCAGATGGTAGCCTGGCATATTCCACATCGCTTACTTCCTTATTCCCAACTTACGATTATAATTATTACATGTTTTGCACATCTGATACAAGCACCATAGTATTGATATCAGATGCAGTCGGACATCTCTGCAAATTCAATTCATCTGGCGCAGTTACACATCAGATTGACTTGCATGATTCATTATCTTTTGGAAATGGCACTGAGACATCCAATGGTAAGTATCTTATATGGAATGGATACGTTTCTGGTTTTTATCTATTAGCGCCTGATTTTACTTTACTGGATTCTATCCGTTATCCGTTTACTGAAAATATGTATGGAACTGCTGCACTTATTCCTAATCCTTATGGCGGCGCGTTTTGCGCATATCCGATGGGCTTGGATACTACTCATATTTACGCAATTAATTTCGATAGTTTGTTTAACAGGTACCACGACCTGAAGATATCCATGCACAGCAGTTGCCTTGTACCCGGCTTTACCAGTCATTTGCATGTGGGGTTCTTCAACAATGGCGTTGATACAATTAATACCACAGCTGTTGTGGTAATTGATTCCAATACTACCTTCCTGTCATCAGTGCCTGCGCCAATATTAGTATCGGAAGATACGCTGACTTATTCTATTGTAAGCTTGCCAGCCGGCATTACCGACAGCCTGTTGATTAATATAAATGTGGATTCAACGCTAGGCATGGGTGTTATTCTGACTTTTAATTCAAACTCTCCTTATGTAAATAATATAGGATCAGCAGATGATAGCATTACCTATTGCGGAACCACAATTTCATCTCTTGATCCGAATTTTAAATCAGTGAACAGGCCTTATTATTTCACTTCGGATAAAAGTATGATTTACACTATTGGTTTTGAAAACACAGGTACCTATTTTGCCTCAAGGATTGTGGTGAATGATACACTTGATCCGCATCTTGACCCCTCTACGCTTAAAATAATCAGTGGCTCTCCTGTAAGTCCATCCCTTAGATGGCCGGCACCTAACGTTGCCCAGTTTTATTATAATGATATAAACCTTCCAGACAGTATATCGGACCCTCTGAATTCATATGGCCAGATTCTCTTTTCAATCATAACCAAGGCTGATGCGGCTTTAGGCGATGTTATAAAAAACACGGCCTACATATATTTCGACTATAACCAACCGGTGGCAACCAACACAACTATAAATGTTATCAGCACAGCCGATGCTTCGCTACCAACCAAAACCTACTACCAGAATTTCAGTTTGTTTCCCAATCCATCAACCGGGGCTATTACTCTTGATTTACCTGGCAAATCGGTAAACTGGAACATTTCTGTTTCTGATATTTCAGGCAAACAGGTAACTAATACTACTATCAATGATAATCAGGCTACACTGCATCTGCAGCTACCGCAAGGGGTATACATGATTAAGGCTACCAATCTGGACAATCATTCCACAATTATCAGGAAGATGGTAATTGAGCGATAGGGGATACAATTGGTAATGGCAGGATTATTCCACTATTACCTACTTACTTACATTGCCATCTTTTGTGAATGCAGTAATAATGTACAAACCTGCAGGTAGATTTAATATTTGCAGTTAGCGCCTATTGCTGAACTGGATCCACCTGTAAATGCGATGTAGGGTGTACCATTCCCTGTTAAAGCGCAGTACCTGGGCTACAATCATAAAGTGGGCGATACAGGCAGAAACCTGAGTGGCGGGCAGAAACTGAAAATAGGATTTGCCCGGTTGTTCCTCAGCAATCCTGATGTCGTTATCCTTGATGAGGCAAGCAGTATGCTGGATATTGAATCTGAAAAGAAGATCATCAACAATGTAAAAATGCATTTTAAAGGCAAGACAATTATATCCATTGCACACCGCATCAATACACTTAAATCGGCCGACCGCATATTGGTTATTGATGGCGGAACAATAGCTGAAGACGGACCACACGATGAATTGCTGCAGAAAATGGGATTGTATCACCAGTTTGTAAATACATACATTGATTTCTGATGGCGGAAACTGAAGAACTGGAACCACAGCAATACCAGAAGCACTACTGGGAAGATGATGTACCGCTGAAGGACGTCAGGGAAAGTACTTTGCGCAAATTCGTTTATCTCGGGGCTTTGTTGTTTCTTGGTTTTGTGCTGGCCGGATCACTGATTAAATTTCTCGATGAGGTGCAATTGCCATTTCTGTTTAAGTCCGATAAATCGGAGGATATATACCGGTTCCCTTATCCTGTTTACCTGACTGATAAGTATGTCGCATCAGGTGAGCAAATAAAAAAAGGGGCTAAGCTGGTGCGTATTACTTCACCTGAGATAGTGACCCTGATCTATAATTATTATGAAGCCCAGCAAAACCTTGTTAATTACAATGTAATTAAATCACTGTCTCTTGCACAGCAAAAAGAATTAATTGCTGTAAAAATCAACCAGGACAGGATGAGAATTTCTCAGGCGCACACAGAACTTACATTGCTTGAAAGTACATGGAAAAGCAACCTTGCAAGGCTTGAATTCGAAAAACAGGATGCTGAAAATAAACTGGTTAAAAACAAAGAGCTTTACGAAAAAAATACATTTCTGCCCAGGTGTTTATAATTTCGCACAGTTGATTTTTTATTATCGTCCAAAAGTGATTTTAAAAACAGTGTTTTGGACACTGATAGAAATTATATTCAGCCAAAAGTGGTTTCGAAAGTTTAGTTCTGGCTGCATTTAAATAAAATTAAAGCAGCAAATCACCCTTTGTTAACCTCTTACAGGCTATTCTTTTTTTGTATCTTGCACATCCAACAAACGGATTACAATGAAATTAATCTCCTTTTTATCTGTCGCTGCATTCGTTGCTATCTTATCATCCTGTGGCAATGTCAACGAAAAAACTGCAGCCAACAACAGTTCTATGTCTTCATCCAATCCTTTTTACGCACCCAGTACACTGCCGTTTCAGGTGGCCGACTTTGATAAGATAAAAAACAGTGATTACAAGCCAGCCATAGAGGAAGGAATGAAACAGCAACTGGACGAGATAAACAAAATAGCTGATAATGCCGAAGCGCCAACATTTGAAAATACGTTGGTAGCCCTTGAGAAAAGCGGGCAGTTGCTGCACAGGGTAAGTGGTGTTTTTGGCCTGGTAACCAGCGCCAATACAAATCCTGAACTACAGAAGCTCCAGGAAGAAGTGGCCCCTAAACTGGCTGCAGTAAATGATGCCCTGTTTCTTAACACCAAACTATTTAAACGTGTAGAAACTATATTCAACCAGCGCACAACATTGAAACTGGATCAGGAGTCGAACAGGCTTGTGGAGTATTACTATCAGAAATTTGAGCTGGCTGGTGCAAAACTAAATGATGCTGATAAAGAAAGCCTGAAGAAGCTGAATGGTGAAGAAGCCTCACTAAGTGCAAAATTCACCAACCAGTTGCTGGCTGCTGCAAAAGCAGGTGCGTTGGTTATTAGTGATTCATCTGAACTGGCAGGACTTTCAGCAGGTGAAATTGCTGCTGCAGCTAAAGATGCCAAAGCAGCAAAACTGGATGGCAAATGGTTATTGTCGCTTCAGAATACTACACAGCAGCCGGCATTACAATCTTTGACTGTAAGAGCCACCCGCCAGAAATTGTTTGACGCATCATGGAACCGCGCTGAAAAGAATGATTCGAATGATACACGGGCCACTATAGCGCGAATTGCTGAGATAAGGGCTAAGAAAGCAAAATTGATTGGCTTCCCCAATTTCGCAACATGGACATTGCAGGACCAGATGGCCAAGAACCCCGAAGCCGTGGAGAATTTCCTGCTGAAACTGGTACCTGCTGCCACTGCTAAAGCACAGGCTGAAGCTGCTGAAATACAGAAAGTAATAGACCAGCAGAAAGGTGGTTTCAAACTGGAGCCTGCCGACTGGAACTTCTATTCAGAGCAGGTGCGCAAGGCTAAGTACGACCTGGATGAAAACCAGACCAAGCCTTACTTTGAAGTATATAATGTGCTGCAGAATGGTATCTTCTATGCCGCCAACCAGCTTTACGGCTTAACTTTCAAAGAGCGTAAAGATCTGCCTGTTTACCAGAAGGATGTAAGGGTGTTTGAGGTGTTTGATAAAGACAGTACTTCTATAGCGCTTTTTTATTGCGACTACTTCAAGCGCGATAATAAAAATGGTGGTGCATGGATGGATAATATGGTGGGCCAGTCAAAACTGATGGGTACCAAGCCTGTAATCTATAATGTATGCAACTTTACCAAGCCGGCAGAGGGCGAGCCTGCACTCATCAGCTTCAGCGATGTAACTACCATGTTTCATGAGTTTGGCCACGGGCTGCACGGCATTTTTGCGAGCCAGCAATACCCAAGCCTCAGCGGTACAGCCACAGCACGTGACTTTGTAGAGTTCCCATCACAATTTAATGAGCATTGGGCCAGTGAGCCGCAGGTATTCAAGCATTATGCTACTCATTACAAAACAGGTGAACTAATGCCACAGGTACTTGTAGATAAAATAAAGAAAGCCGCAACATTCAATGAAGGCTATGCTTTGACTGAGTTGCTTGCTGCCGCCAACCTGGATATACAGTGGCACAAATTGACTGCATCAGATCCAAAGCAGGATGTGAATAAGTATGAAACAGAAGCGCTGCATAAAACCCATCTCGACCTGCATGAGGTACCTACGCGCTACCGCAGCAGTTACTTCCTGCACATCTGGAGCAATGGTTATGCATCTGGCTATTATGCCTACCTGTGGACAGAAATGCTGGATGACGATGCTTATGCATGGTTTAAAGAACATGGCGGCATGACCCGCGAAAACGGGCAGCGTTTCCGTGATATGATCCTCTCCCGAGGCAACACTCAGGATCTCGCAACAATGTTCCGCAACTTCCGTGGCAGCGACCCTAAAATTGAGCCAATGCTTGAGAATAGGGGACTAGTGCCGGAGAAGAAGTAGGGTGTTTTGTCATCAATCCGAGATACAATTTTTTTTTTTTTAACCGGGATCTGAACATCTGTTTAGATCCCGGTATTGTTTTTAGCCCCAAAAGCATATTCCAGCCATCTCATGGTCGACATGGCTTCAATGGTCTGTATTGATATAAAATTGCCAAACACAATACAATCTGTAATTATTTACAAAATAGTAGTATTTAGGTGTGTTTTTTCTATTTTGCATAATTATATGAATCTGATGCGATACTTAAGGCTTACACTATTAATATTTCTGATTGCAACTGCCTTAACGCACAGCAGTTATGGTGAGGAATTCAACAGTAAATTAATTAAGGAGTACCTGGCTAAAGATAAATTTGAAATTGACACTGAAGCAGATGCAATTATTTTGTATGAAAGCCGGACCACTGAAATATCAGTGGAAACTGTTGGTAGCAATTACTATTACAAGCAGCTTGAGCATATACATAAAATCATGAAGATTCTGAAATCTTCGGCTCTCAAGGAAGCTAACGTGCACATATTTTACAGAGATGATGGGATAAGAGGATATATTTATAAGATAGTGGCGAAGACCTACAATTTATCCGGAGCAGAAGTAAAGGAAACTGAACTGTCGAAAGATGACATCTATAAAAAGCAGGTTAATGGTAATTTCTATGAGCTTGGATTTGCATTGCCCGGAGTAGTCGAAGGTTCGGTTATTGATTACTCTTACGATCATATTTCACCCGTAAGCGATTTCCTTCCTAAATGGGAAATACAGGGCGATTATCCGATACTAATGAACGTTTACAGGATTAAATATCCTGTTAGGTTTGAGTTCACTGCCATTACGCATGTTTATGAGCCAATAAAGGATTTTCCAAGTGAGGCTGATTGTCTGGCCAGCCCTTATACGTTTTGCCATTATAGTTCCACCTTCAATATCAACGATTTTAAAACAAATTTCTGGTTGCGCAGAAATATACCAGCTATCAAAAACGAACCTTATGTATACAATTTGCCAAATTATGTCGAGGATCTGATTTTGCAACCTACCGGATTCCTTACCAGCACAGGAATGCAACATTTCGAAAATAGCTGGTCAAAAGTTGATGAGGAACTAATGAAAACTGAGCTTATTAAGTGCATTACCAGGCGGAATTTATTTCTGGATGATATGATTGATTCCATTAGCAATAACTGCCATCAGGATACAATCAAAGCCATTTACAACTACGTCCGGGCTCATTATCATTGTACCAATGAGCGGGGAATCAGTTCAAAAAAAGAATTGAAAGATGTATTCCGTGAGGGGCATGGAAATAATGCAGAGTTAAATGCTCTTCTCTGTGCTATGCTTGCCCGTGCAGGTATTAATGCATCTCCTCTTCTTCTGGGCACTACCGGGCATATTTCTCCTATTGCTGAATTTCCGGTAGCCGACCGGTTTAATTACCTGGCTTGTATAGTTAGAATGGATACAGGATATATTCTCCTGGATGCTTCAGATAAGAGTAATATTTACAGTCAACTGTCTCCGGACTGTTATAATGGATACGCCAGAATTATAAGTAAGGAGGGGAGTGGTATTATGCTTACTCCCCAGCAGCTTAAAGATAATTCAATAACAGCTATCAGAATTACATCAATGACTGATAGCGGGGCTTTAATTGAAATTGTACAGAAACTAGGACTGATAAAGTCTGAAGGTTTACGGAAATCATGGGAAAAGGAGGAGAAAAAAAAGAAAAATTATCTGGATGACTATGTGCATGAATTGCCCTCGAGTTTCAATATCACCAAAACCCGAATTGATAACCTGGAGAATCCGGATACCAATATTGTTGTTACCCTAAATGGAACAATTAGTTTTGATCCAGGGGCCAGCGTATTATATCTCAACTCGGTTTTAGTTAAGAACATTACCCAGAATCCATTCAAAGCCACTGTAAGGAATCTCCCTGTTGAATTTCCATATCTTTCTCAACACACTTATGTATTGAGCATACAATTGCCTGCTGATATGGAACCTGCTGATCTGCCTCCCCCATCCTTAACCAATCTGGAGCATGGTGCACTTACTTTTAAGAAAACATATGGATACTATACCGGGATGCATACAATATCAATCAATAGTACCTATAATGTCAATGTTTTAAATTATCCTGTAGGATATTATGATGAGATCAGGAGTTTTTTCCAGGATATGATCAAGAAGGATAATGAAGTATTGACCATAAAAAAAATAGCTAAAAAGTGATCTCATTCCGGTATCTCCTGCTTTTAGTAATTTTGTCTGCTTCGTGGCAGCAAACTACCATTGCGGGTGAATTCAATTATTCTGCTTCAGCAATACCAGCAATGCTCAAAGCCAATTCGAATGCAGTATTACGTTTAAGCCATACAGAAATTACAATTACTTCTGTAAATGAGATAAATATTAAGACCAGATACATTATCACAATCCTCAATGAGAAAGGGGAAGTTTATGGTTTCCTGAGAGAGTTGCAGGATAAATACGTCAGGGTGGAGCACATTTCCGGCTACCTTTATTCAGCTGATGGCATGCAACAAAAAAAAATGAAGAAGTATGATGTAAAGGAGATAAGTCCTTTCAGCATTAATTTCATCGACGACATCCATTTCAAGGTATATGATTTCGGCTGCAGGACATACCCCTATACCTGCGAATATGAAATTGAATCTAGTATCAGCAATTTTACCAGAATACCTGAATGGCATCCTCAGGAAGGGTATGACTTTGCTGTAGAGAGTGCCGATCTTGAAATTACCTACCCGAAAGATTTCACCTTCCGTTACCGGGGATTTCATATTGACCAGCTTTTAACACCTGTTGTTACAGAGAACGGATATCTTTTCAAAGCATCAGTCAGTAATCTTACTGTAGCCGAAAAGCCTGATGATTTTGCTAAAACCGAACATTTTTATCTTCCGGCAATCCTTTTTGCCACTGATAAATTTGTGATGGAAGACAATGAAGGCAGCATGGCTACCTGGAAGGATTTTGGCAAATTCTATTATACACTTAATGAACACCGGGATGAGTTGTCGGCGGAAATATTAAAAACAGTTCATCAACTGACCGATACCTGTACTACAGTTCTCAGCAAAATAAACCGGCTATACGATTACCTGAAGAAAAACACACGTTATGTGAGTATTCAGCTGGGTATAGGCGGATGGCAGGCATTTGATGCAAAATTTGTTGCTGAGAAAGGCTATGGCGATTGTAAAGCGTTGAGCAACTACATGAAGGCACTTCTGAAAGAAGCCGGAATAACTGCTTACCAGGCTTTGGCTTTTGCCGGTGAAGATGACACACACAAAATGATACCTGATTTCCCCTCCAATATATTTAATCATGTTATCGTATGTGTGCCACAGAAAGAGGATACTATCTGGATTGAATGTACTTCCAAAACCCTGCCTGCTGGGTATTTATCTGCTTTCAGCGATAACAGGGATGTTCTGATGCTTACACCCGATGGAGGCATTCCTGTTAAGACTCCGCAGAATAAGCCCGGATTTAATCAGTTGTGCAGGGCAGCCAATATTGTTATCAATGAGAAAGATGAAATGAAAGGAAATGTTGTCCTGAAATATAGTGGTTACTTCTGGGAAAAAGAGCAACACCGGGTTATAGATGAATCAAAATCGAAAGTAGATAATTACCTGAATGCCAAGTTTAGATTGGGCAGTTATGCTATAGGAAATTATAAGATTTCCGAAAACAAAATTGGGATAATCCCTAACCTTGTTGAAACTATACCCATAAGTGGTGAAGGAAATTTATCCCGGAGCCAGCAACGGTTATTTCTTTCGCCACGTATCTTCGGTTTACACATTACATCGCCTTCTTTCAATGTTAGAAAGGAGCCATTTGAATTGCATCAAACCTACGAGATACTGGATACCATGATTTTCAACTTGCCTGGCAATTATAAACTAGAACCAACTGTCGGAAGCAATCTTAATTTTCCGTTTGCCAGTTATTCCTGCAAGTCTGAGGTAATTAATAAGAACATACTAAAAGTAACAATTGCTTACAAACAGACAAGTGGTGTGTATACACCAGAGCAATTTGCAGATTACATTCGGCTCTATAAGCAAATAAGCGCTGATGACGATACCAAACTTGTTCTCACTAAAGTCGAATAGAGATCTGTATTTGTAAGCTTATTGGACATGGCCAAACAAGTTAGAAGGTAGATTGCTCTACAAGATTGTAACAGTGTTAGAGAGTTCCTTTAATGGTTGAATAATTATCTGATTCTAATGCGATATTTCATTCAGAGATGTAACTTCATTTATGTGCCTGCGAATCTGCTAATGAGGAATTATTTGGAAAGGGTAGGGGCTTACCTTCTCTTTTCGGAAAGGTTAGAGGTGAATATTATTAAAACAAAAACGCCCCGACTTTCGAAGGGGCGTTTTAAAAGAATATGGCAGCTACCTACTCTCCCGCATTGTTGTGCAGTACCATCGGTCCCGAATGCTTTCGGGACGGGCTTAACTTCTCTGTTCGGAAAGGGAAGAGGTGAACACCGCCGGCATTAGTTAAGCCCTTTACAATATCCCAAATAAAACGTCGCTTTATACTGTCCATCTTCAATTGGAGTATCGAGTGTTATTAATAGGTCATTTTTGTTCAATATTTTCCGACCAAGTCTATATGGTTTCTCTGTTTTGTAAGTTAAAAAGAGCGTGTCTTTAACTTGTGAAAAAGTGTCTGAAAAATATTCGCTGTATCCAAATACACCTGACCAAAGCAATACAAAAGTACTATCACGATAAAATTTTAATGTTGCCTGATTTTGCGTCCCTTCAAAACAAGCTCTTAGTACTACTTTCCCCTCTGATGGTGCTGAGGATAATTTGAAGGGGCTTAGAAATGTATACCATATCGGCAATGCATATATGATCCTGGGTAGGCAATACTTAAAAGTTAACCTACGTATGTTGTAGACAATTTTAAAACTTTCAAGTAATAAATTGATAACAATAAACAAGAAGGATAAAACAATCAGAAGAATAACAGACAGAAAAAATAAACCCGTCAGGTATTTGTCAATGTGATAAAAGAAGATAATAAGCAACAGATATAAGGTTGTTGCGACAGTAGCTGTGAAAATTCCATTTTTTTGTAAGAATTGTTTTATCATCGCGCTTACTAAAGTAAAAAAAAAAGTCCCAACCGTTTAAGGTTAGGACTTTTAAAAGAATATGGCAGCTACCTACTCTCCCGCATTGTTGTGCAGTACCATCGGCCATGGCGGGCTTAACTTCTCTGTTCGGAAAGGGAAGAGGTGAACACCGCCGGCAATACCACCA
>CAIVEH010000217.1 GCA_903904855.1 uncultured Bacteroidota bacterium
ATGAAAAATATTGCACTGATATTAATACTAATACTAATAATAGCTGAAAATATTTCCGTTGCTAATGCGCAAACTATTTGCGATGAAGGCAATATCCAAAATGCGACAAGCTATTATCAGCTGGGGAAATTCGCGGATTGTATTGGCAGCTTAAAACCGTGCCTCGATCAAAATGGATTCTCCAGGGAAAATAAGATGCAGGCGCTTGAGTACATGGCGATGTGCTACCTGGCAGTTGACTCATTTGATAAAGCCGATATCTATATAAAAAGGTTGCTGATAACAAACGGAGATTTTGAACCGTCCACCCTAGACCCTGTCCGTTTTAAAGTAAGGGTAGAATTGGTAAAGAAGGAATTAAGGTCTTCGATGACGTCATCCGTTTCGAAAAAAATGGAAAATTCAGAACATGCCCCAGCAACTATTCAAGTGATCACGGCCCAGGACATTAACGACAGAGGCTACACCGACCTTATTTCGTTATTTAACGACCTGCCCGGATTTTCTATAACCAGTACGTTCGGATCAAGCCAGCAGATATTGGATATGAGGGGCGACAGGGCAAACGAATACACTGCGCATATTCTGTTTCTGGTTGATGGGATAGAAGACAATGACCTGTATACAAATGGCGCCTTTATTTCGAAACAATACCCAATTTCAAACATCAAGAAAGTAGAGATCATTTACGGCCCGTCATCTACCATGTATGGTGCAAATGCGTTTTCGGGAGTGATCAATGTAGTTACCAAAGATGCGGAAGACCTGTTTGGCGAAAGCAAAGAAACAAATACCGGTAATGGAGTAAAAACGAGGGCCGCACTGAATATGATTGCCGGCACAGGTTCTTATAACAGCCATTTCGTTGACGGCACCCTGGGGCTGAAAATGAAAAACAATGTCTCATTTACTGTTACCGGCAGGGTGTATGAGTCAGATGGTATTGATTTGTCCTCCTATCCTAATTGGGATGGCACCCCGAGCTTTTCTAATGCGGTCTATAAAGCAAATTTAACTAAATATGTGCCGCATGACAGTTTAGCTTATTATACCAGTGGGGGATACTATTCAAACGTGGGCGATACAATAGTGCCCACTGCCCAGGGAATAAAAAGAGCGGATTCGCTGGACAAGGCTTATTACAAAAATAATCCGTTATTCCGGAATGCATCCTTGTTCAAAGATCCGTTACTTGATTTCGATATCTCGGCCAAATTATTGGTGCATGATTTTAAGTTCGGATTTCAATATTGGAATAAGAATGAAGGGATGGCGGGCGACCTGCCTGATAATTACTTAGCTATCAATTCTGCTTACAGCAACTGGCAGGTAAGGTCTTTTCACTTATATTCCCGATATGATAAAAGTATCAATGAGAAATTAAAGTTATCAACAAATATAAATTACAGATACTACGATATTGGCGATAATTCCAGAGTTGGCATTTATTCAGGTTTTGGCAATGGGGGGCTAAAAGGTAAATCTCTGATCGACACGCCCGGTTTTACCGAACTTAATTTTGGCATGTTCTCCAGCCAGGTAAGTTCCGAGTTGAATGCACTCTACAAATTTAATGACCAGTTTGACATTTTGGCCGGGGTGGAGTTCCGGTCGGTTAATACCCTTCTCAACGAATTAATATCCCAGCAATCGCCGGCCACTGTCTACGGACTCGTGGGTGGTTCCCCTGGTGGCAACAGCATAACTAATTATACAACCGGTGGCTACTTAACCGGAAGCTATAATAACACTGAGAAATATTTAAATATAAGCATGGGCGGACGGGTAGATAATAACCGATTCAGGGAGACCTTAGGATACGGTACCGAATTTAACCCGCGGTTTTCGATTGTCTGGTATCCCAGCGCATTCGTTTTTAAAGCAATATATTCATCGGCTTTTCTGGACGCGTCAACATTCGATAGATTTGTCACTGGGCCAACACATCCGTTCGACAATCCGGAATTAAAAGCGGCAAAGGTGAGTAATTACGAGATCGCCGCCAGGTATAAATTCCCACATAAATCTTTTGTGGAACTGGATGCTTATTTTTCAGCATATAGCAGCCTGGAGGCAACGGACTATTTGACCCAGAAATTTGTCAACATCGGGAAAAGTAATGTGAAAGGCCTAACCGCAGTGGGCGAATATTTCGTGAATGAAAACGTAGCGCTATACGCAAACTTGTCGCTTACCGATGCGCAGACTATATTAAATAATGTCAGGTCAGGAGATTCAACATCAGTGCGGACCGCCGATATACCTTATGTAACGGCAAATGGGGGTGTCAACGCCTTTTTTTTAAAGAAAAAGCTACAGGTAAATATCCGTATAAACATTGTTGGCGACAGGCCTGAAGGCGTAGGAACGAGCGTGCCCACCAGCGATTCAATTAAGATTCCAGCATTTGGCATTGTTAATTGCGTTGCTGGTTATAGAATAATCCGAGGGTTATATTTGAATTTTGCAGTCAACAATGTATTTAATACGCTTTACTATTCACCAGGTCTCAGAGAGGAGGATAACAAGAATTTTACAGATAGGGTACCGCAGGCATTGAGAAACTATCAAATCAAATTAACTGCCAACCTGGGAAGATGAAAAATGGTTTTAAATTAGATATCGATGAATCTGAAAAGAAAAACTTCTGGTTGCTCTTTCAGTATAGCCTGCTTTCCGGGCTCGGCATATCGTTTGCCATAGGTGAAATTTTTACTTATTTTGTTCAAAATGTTGATAATAGAAATATACCCGTCGCCTATGTTTTATCTGGTGTATTAGGTTATTTTTTAATGATGGTTTATAAAAAACTACAAAAGACGCTAAGTATCAGCAGTTGTTTTTATATCGTCATCACTTCATTTGCGTTCTTGATGGCACTGCTTTATATATCGCAAACAATATATAAAGACAACAAATTAGTATCGTTCCTTGGGTTTATGATCTTAATGCCATTTATTGGTATTTTAATGATGGTTTTCGCTTCAGTATGTACTAAAATTTTCAATATTTCGCAAAGTAAGAGGCTGTTGGGTCTGATAAGCACAGGCGAGTCGGTAGCGTCTATTATTGCTTTTTTATTGCTGCCGCTATTTGAAAAATTTAAATCCCGGGATTTGCTGTTGCTGGCATCGACAATAGTGTTCTTACTGGCCCTGGTTCCGTTGCGTAGCATATTTGCAGGCAACAAGCACTTATTCGGCACAACCAAAGATGCAGTAAATGGTCCGGCCGATGGTCCGGTAAAGGATATGGATGGAGGTTTATCAAGTGTATTTTCAAATAAATATTATTTATTCCTGGCGCTGTCCGTAACTTTTGTCATACTTACATTTTATATTACTGATTATTCATTTATAAATGCAGTAAATTACTTCGCAATAAAAAACAACAGTGATATATCTTTAATAATAGCCATTGTATTGGCTGTTGTCAGGATCGGCGATCTTTTTTTCTCCGCATTATCAGGTAAGCTGATCAGGCTACTGGGCATTAAGTATTCCCTCGTCTCACTTTCTGTGGCGCTTACAGCATTCTCTTTTCTGGCGTTAGTTATAGGCACAGCATTTCATCCTAAAAGCGCTTCTGAATCCTCATTTTATATTATTTATTTTATAATAATAAACAAATTTATCGAAGGGGTCGCTAATAAAGGATTGTATGCTCCATCAATAAGAGCATTATTTCAAGCAGCTCCCGCCAACGAAAGGATAAGTTTGCAGACTAATATTGATGGCACAGTGGTACAGATCGCCACCATATTTTCAGGTATCATTATCTTCATAATTCCCATGTTCTTAGGCGAGAAGGCTACATACAATTCATTATTGATCGTATCGGGCGTAAGCCTCTTAGCGTATCTCTCCGGAGCAATAGTAAATTTCAAATTATTCAGTCACTACCGCATATTTATTACCAACTTTCTAAAAAACCACAAGTCAAGTACGGGAGGAAAAACCAATAGCACAGACATAATGCCTGCTAATATCAATCAGCCCTCACCCCTCAGCCTGCCTTTAGCTCCTGCTAATGAAATAGTGACCGGGGCAAATGGACCTGAATTTAACAGGCAACAATTGCGTGAACTCATTATTAGTTATTTCCCAATGTCTGGAAGCATATTATTTGAAAAAGAATTTAACTTGAGGCAATTGGGGCAATTATATGAAATAAACTACAATTTATTTTGTAGAATGCTCATTATCAAGTACCTGGCCTTGCTGTCGAAAAGTGATACGGTGGATTTTATAAATGAATTTTACGCCATGTCTGATAAGCCTTTGCGGCTGCAAATGCTGAAATTGCTGAATACAGATGGCTATCAAATACCGGAAGGGGAAAACTATAATTTTACCAATCTATGCAGAGAGGCTGCCGCCGAAATATTATGGGTTGAATTGGCGATCAATGATATTGCAGATAAAAATGACAAGCTTACAGATTTATTGCGCACCCACGCCCGGGACATAAGCAATATTTTCTTTGAACTATTAAAGGTCATTGGTCAAAGCTCGTCTATTCAGGTGATACAAAACATATTAAATGGTGCAGAGGGGTCATTTGAAGACAGGTTGTTTGCCATCGAACTATTTGATATAACATTGACCCCGGAAATAAAGAAGTGGGTAATGCCATTATTCGGTGAGCCGGGCCTTGGTTCAAAAATGCATAAATTAAAAGATGAGTTTGCAATATACAGTTTACCTTATGCAGAAAGGTTGAAAGAAATAATTATCAGGGATTTTAAATTGATAAGTGCAGATGTAAAAGAAGAAGCCCTTAAAGCCTACTATACAGTCACCAAAGATACTTCGGTGCTGAATGCGTTTTTATATTCCGGAATTGAATCTTTAAATGCCGCCGCTAACTCACTGAAAAACAATAATAATGAACATGCCTACTTTCAAAAGAAAGAAACTCTGGAACATATTAATGCCGGTCCTGAATTAAGCGCAGCTCTTGCACCATATTTTCTAAGATGGGGAATTATTGCCGGTAATTTGAAGGGTTCCGATAGCAATATGTATTACCAGACAAATCCAGAATACCTGAGAAAAGTTGCTTCCGGCGAGCTGGACTACTACTATGATACCTTGGGTTTAAAGTTGCTGACCACAAACGTAAGTACCTAAATATCAGCGCATTAATTCTGTTGAATCAAACAAAAAATAAGAACAAATGAACAATTCTGATTTGTTACCAATTTCCATTTTCCAAAAAAGATTTTTTACTGAATGGGAATTGCTGGTCGGAGATAGCACCTATAATATTTCATATGTTTATAAAATATCCGGCGTATTAGATGAACAATTGATAAAACAGACCTGCGAAGTTTTTATTAAACGCAATAAGGTAGCACATACCCGATTTTTAAAAGACGGAAATCACTGCTATTATGGCAACTCCGGCATTGATGTTTTTTTTCATAGATCTAAAATAAATAAAGAAAAATCAGTTGAAGCACAGCTGAGGCAAATACTTTATACCCCTTTTGATCTGGCTAACGAAGTTCTTCTGAGGTTCCATCTTGTCGCGTTGGGAGACGAAAGCAACGAATTCTATTTTGCAATTGTATTCCACCATGCGGTCATTGACGGTATTGGCGGCTTTCAGATCATTAAGCAAATACAGGAAGCCTATAACTCCTTATCGGGGGCTGTAGCGCCCGTAGCACTTGTTGAAAGTATGCCCGGACCGGTATCTGAACTGCAATACAAAATATTAAACAATGATTATACGGATGAGGCAAAAAAATACTGGTTGGGCCTTATCGGCGATTTGCCCTTAGCTATTGGCCTGCCATATCGCTCCGGAACGCAAGAAGGAACTGGAGGCAATACCGCAGAGGATAGAACATCCCGCTCTATTTATTTCGAAATGGATGCTGCCCGGCTAAAATCATATGCGCAAGAAAAAGGAACAACGGTTTTTATCACTCTTTCCGCCATTTTCGGCCTGTTATTGTCTAAATATAGCAACCAGGAAAAGCTATTGCTGAACTACCCGGTCAACATGCGGCCAAAAGAACACCGCGACATCCTGGGATGTTTTGTCAATAATATTCCTTTAAAGCTCGAATTGGACAAAGCAAATACATTGGAGGACCTACTTGGTATTTTAGCATCCCAACGCCTTGAGAGTAAACAATACCAGGGGTATTCATTTACTGACATAATACAAGACCAGCGGCGGTCAGGCAAAGATATCCCGGATAATTTTTTCAATGTGGGTATCGCGCAAAGCAATTTGAACGCGGCCCCATTCCTGCTGAAAGGCGTTGAGGTTGCCCCATTGCATATTTCTTTCAGCGACAAGGTAGTTAAAGATTTAATGTTGCTATATGACGATTTCACCAGTGTCATCAGGTTTACATTCCAGTACAGGCAATCGGCATTCGATGAAATGGTGATGGATAATTTCGTTGCAGCCTTTAGAAATACCATTTCGGAAGTGGTAAGCGGAAAGCGGATATTCATTAAATCATTTTGCGCCCTTAGCCCGCTACAATACAGTCAAATTGTGAATCAATGGAATGAAACCGATCGCTCGTATCCCGAAGATAAAACTATAACCGCACTGTTTGAGGCCCAGGTATTGAAAACGCCTTCGGCTATTGCCGTGAGCTATGAAGGAGAGCAATTAACCTATAGTGAGCTTAACGAACGGAGCAACCAAATAGCGTGGTTGATCAGGGCGGAATATGAGAAAAAGACAGCAAGGCCAATGGCACCGGATAGCTTCATTGCGTTATACCTTGGCCGCGGCATAACCATGTTGATGGGCATCCTCGGCGTTCTTAAAGCGGGTGGGGCATATGTTCCTATAGATACTGCTGCACCTGCTGACCGAATTGATTTTATCCTGGCTGATACCGGGGCTGAGCTCATTATCAGTGAAAGAGAATATACGGCAAACGGCCAGCTGCATGCGCAAAAAGAAAAAATAATCTACATCAGCCATGCCGGGGATTGTGTAAACCTGCCGGAATACAGCAAGGCAGGCAATCTGGCCTATGTAATATATACCTCCGGCTCAACCGGCAGTCCGAAGGGATGTTTAATTGAGCATAGGAGCGTAAACAACCTTGTAGCTGAACAAATCAGGAGCTTCGGTATCAAAAGCGGAGACAAAGTCATTCAGCTTGCCGCCTATACGTTCGACGCCTCGGTTTCCGAAGTATTTACTACAATAACTTGCGGCGCACACCTCATATTTGTGCCCGACTCTACCCGTCTAAATTCCCATCTGCTGGTCAAATTTTTTGAAGACAATCAGATTAATGTCGCGACGGTGCCGCCAGCACTGCTGGGCCAGATGCCATTGCGCCCTTTACCCCATCTCCATACATTAGTTGTTGCCGGAGAATCTTGTTCACAGGAGCTCATGAATAGATGGGGAACGGGTCGGAAGATCATAAACGCTTACGGCCCTACCGAGACCACAGTTTGTGCGACTATGCACGAATACTGCGACGGTGATATAAATACAAACATCGGCGGGCCGATCGGCAATGTAAAAGTCTATGCACTTGACCAGCATGGTATACCTTTACCTGTAGGGGTGTCAGGGCAATTGCATATAGGGGGCGCAGGTGTGAGCAGGGGATACCATAAGCTGACAGAACTTACAAAACAGCAATTTATTCCAAATCTGTTTGCAACAGAGACCGATAAGTTAAAAGGTTACGACCGGCTCTACAGGACGGGCGATGTGGTGCGTTGGCTACCCGGTGGCTATCTTGAATTTTTAGGACGGAATGATGAGCAATTGAATGTTCATGGGCATAGGATTGAACCGGGCGAAATAGAAAATGCCATGCTGCAGATACCGGGCATAAAACAGTGTAGCCTGGCGGCCGTAAGCCGGCAAATAAATGACGGGCAGAGCACATTTCTGGTTGCCTATTATGTACAGGATAAAAGTACCGGAACGCCACTAACGCATGATGCCATTGCTATGCGCTTATCCAATGTATTGCCTGCATATATGGTGCCGAACGCATTTATAGGTGTGGATTTTTTCCCGGTAACCACGAATGGCAAATTGTATAAGAAGGCACTGCCAAAACCGGACTTTAATCAACTGACAGATGAATACGTTGCCCCACAGACCGATCTGGAAATTACGGTTTGTGAAATATGGCAAGAGAAGCTGGGCCTGGAGAAAGTCGGTATTACCAGCAATTTTTTTAGTTTAGGTGGCGACTCTATTTTGGCAATCCAGGTAGCCCACATTATGGGTAAGGCGCTGCAGCGTGATATAAAGGTGGCGGATGTCTTCAAATATAAGACAGTTGCGCAGTTGCTCGCTAATATGGCAGACCTTGATGCGATAAATATCCCGCGTAGCAATTCGCTCCGGCATGTGCTGTCATTTGCCCAGGAAAGCATTTGGTTTATAGAGCAGTATGAGGAAGGCACAAACGCCTATCACATACCCGCAGTTTTTGAGCTAAGTGGTCCTTCCGCCGTGCCAGGTATAAAGTATGCTATTCAAAAGATCATAGATCGCCATGAGATTTTAAGATGCACGATAAGGCGCACAGAGGAAAAGGAAAGTAGCACCCTGGAGATACATGAAGGCGAATTAACGATTGATGACGTAACAATTAGTGAGCATTCTGATCTCCGGGAGGCCATTAAGGCCGAGGTCAGCCGCCCCTTTAATTTGAGCGTTGAATACCCCGTAAGGGCAAAGATATACCATATACTGCCAGATGGGCCGCATTATGAAAACAAAGCCGTCCTGCTGGTATGTTTTCACCATATTGCCTGCGATGGCTGGTCAATGAACATTTTTCAATGCGAGCTATCCGCCTACTGCGCGGCATACTTGCGCAATGATATTGATTTTTGCCTGCCCGGGCCAGCGATACAATACAAAGATTATGCGACCTGGCAAAGGTCGTATTTTTCAGGTGCACGGCTGCAAAATCAGCTAAACTATTGGAAAGAAAAGATTTCAGGATACCAGGCGCTCAATATGCCAACCGACTACCCCAGGCTGCCCCAAAAAAACTACCTGGGTGCGACAGAACGCTTCTCTGTCTCCGCTGCGGTGAGCAGGCAGTTAAGAGAGATCGCCAAACAAAATGGCGTGACCATGCACAGCCTGCTGTTAGGCAGCATAAGCGTATTACTAGGTAAATATACCGGGCAGCAAGACATAGTTACGGGTAGCCCCATAGCAAACAGGCATCACCGGCAAACAGCGGATCTCATTGGCCTGTTTGCCAATATGCAGGTCAACAGGGTATTGCTCGACACATCAGAAAGTTTTGAAAACCTGGTGAAAAAGGTTCATGAAGAGCAAATACAGGCGCAAGCGTACCAGGACATACCTTTCGAAAAACTGGTGGGAGAATTGGGCGGGACCCGGGATGTATCGCGTCACCCGGTCTTCCAGGTAGTCTTTGGCGTGCAAAGCTTCGGAGATCATGGCAGCATAACAGATGCTGAAAATAAGTATATAAAGAAGCTTTTCAGCATTGAGGAGGTTTATGAGGTAGAAAAATTTGATCTATCCATCTTTATTGATGACAGCGGTGAAGAGCTGGCCGGTCAGGTCGGCTTTGCCACTGCACTATTTAAAAAGGAAACGATACAGCGATTTATCGGCCATTATCTGAATTTGGTGGCTGGATTGACAGATGCTGTGGGCGAGCCTTACAGCCAGGTAAGTATGCTCAGCCGCCAGGAATATCACCAGGTGGTTCGTGAGTGGAATAGCGAACACCAGGATTTCCCGGTCAGCCAAACCGTCTGCAGTCTATTTGAGGCGCAAGCCGCCAGGCTACCCAATCAGGTTGCCCTCGTATTTGAAGGGGAGCAACTGTCGTATGGGGTGCTGAATGAAAAAAGCAACCAGTTGGCAAGGCATATAAGGCACCGCTATCAGCAGAACGCAGGTCTGCCTCTGCCCCCCGGAACATTGGTCGCGCTTTTCCTGGAACGGGGCTTTGAGGTGGTTATCGGCATACTCGGTGTATTGAAAGCCGGAGGGGCGTATGTGCCGGTAGATGTCAATGCTCCCGGCGAACGGATAGACTATTTGTTGGAAGACACCAGCGTTAACCTTATACTGTGCCTGCGGGGCCTGCCCCTGCAAAGCGCCCTGCTGTGCGAAGAAGCGATCGTTTATATAGATCTTGACGAAGAATTTTACACAACCGAAGAAAAAACCAATCTTCCGCAGTATTCCGCGCCTCACAACCTTGCCTATGTCATTTATACATCCGGCACCACCGGGCGGCCGAAGGGTGTTATGCAACCGCATAGCAATATAGTACGGTTATTTACCAGCACCTATCAGCATTACCAGTTTAGTTCAGCCGATGTATGGGCGCTTTTTCATGCCTATGTTTTCGATGTCAGTGTTTGGGAACTGTGGGGTGCGCTGACACATGGTGGCAAGCTCATCATTGTGCCAAAGGAAAAAACTAAAGATATAGCAGCGTTTTATGACCTGTGCTGTGAGCACAATGTCAGTGTGCTGAATCAGACCCCTTCTGCATTTTATCGTTTTGCCGATATAGCAACCCTGGCTCAGCGGCCCTGTTTAAGCCTACGGTTTATTATCCTTGCGGGAGAGGCTGTCAATATGCAACTGCTGCATGGCTGGTGGGAGTATGCGGCCAAAAGCAACCTGTCAGCCAAGCTAATCAATATGTATGGTATTACGGAGACAACTGTACATTCTACCTACAAAGAACTGACACGTCATGAGCACGCGCTATCGAATATCGGCGTCCCAATAGCAGATCTGAAAGCGTATGTACTTGATGCCAGCATGCAACCCCTACCCTGGGGTATTACCGGGGAACTGTTCATAAGCGGCGCAGGCCTGGCAGGCGGATACCTGAATAATCCGGGCCTGACTGCTGAGCGATTTATCAATAACCCATTTGCTACAGAAAAAGATACGGTTAAAGGCTTCACCCGACTGTACAGATCGGGTGACCTGGTGCGTTGGCTGCCCAATGGTGAGCTGGATTTTTTGGGCAGGAATGATGACCAGGTAAAGATCAGGGGTTATAGGATAGAGTTGGGCGAGATTGAAATGGCATTGTTGAAAATACCCGGTATCAACCGCTGCTGCGTGCTGGCAAGGGAAAGAAGCTCCGGTTCCGGCGGCTATAAATATCTTGCGGCCTACTATACCCTGCATGGCAGCCAGGATCGGGTGACAAAGGAAGAAATAACCAGGAGATTAACCCTCCTGCTGCCAGAATACATGGTCCCCTCAATATTTATTGAGTTGGGGTCATTCCCCGTAACGGTGAATGGAAAGCTCGATAAACGGGCATTGCCAGAGCCCGCCAATGTGGTAGAGTCTGCTACTGCGTCGGGCAATGAGCTGGAGGATGCACTGGCGCAAATATGGAAGGATGTGTTAGGTATCGGCCACGTCAATACCACCGATAATTTCTTTGATATTGGGGGCGATTCTCTCAATTCCTTGGTGCTTGCTTCCCGTATTTACAAAAAGCTGCGCATAAAAATCCCCATTCGCGACATCTTTACTGCCCGCGATTTCAGGGGACTTGCTGCTCACCTGCAGCAAAAAATAGCCTCGGAACATGAAAATATGAACAGTGCTAACCAGGCTGCAGATGGCTTGGATGCCATTATGGCGAAGCAATACGTTGCCGATCTCAACCCTTCGGTACGGATAGACAGTGCGGCTATAGGTCTTTTACACCCCTCCTCTCCGGCAGAGGGACGCTTCTTTATAGAACAGGTAATGAAAAACACACCGTTGCTGGAGCATGTAATAGACACATTTGCCGGGAAGATAGGTCTGATACGGGTTCCGTTGGAAACCATGAATGTATACGCAGATAGCGCGCACACTATTACCACTGTGAAAAAAGCGCTCCTGCTGGCCAAAAAGCTGGGCGCCGAAGTAGCTTCCCTCACTGGCCTGATCCCCTCGGCTACCAGTTATGGCATGGCGATCACTGATTCGGTCACTGAGGCAGAAGGTACAGGCTACCCCAGGATAACGACCGGCAATACCACTACAATACCTGCGTGTGTGATGATGATACGTAAAATACTGGACGAGGCGCAACGGCCGGTGGAACACGAGGATATGTGTTTTATAGGGTTGGGCGCTATTGGCTCAGGAGTACTCCAACTCATGCTTGTCCAAGGTCTGCACCCCAGGAGCATCCAACTGATCGATGTGAAAGCTAAAGCTGGTATGTTGCAGCAAATAGCGGAGCAAATGCGAGATAGGTTCGGGTACAAAGGGCGCATTCAGCTCATAGCGCTGGAAAGCCCCGGACTGCCTACTGAGACATATAATTCGTCCTTTTTCTTTGGCGCCGCCAATGCAGGCAACATACTAGATATAAACCAGGTGCAGCCCGGAACTTTAATTGTCGATGATTCCGGACCGCATTGTTTCGACCTTGACCTCGCCATAAAGCGATTCACTGAACGCCATGATATATTAATGACAGAAGCAGGGGCATTGAAAAATGACCATCAGTTCAATGTTATATATAACAACCTATCTTACCTAGACCCTGTTTCCCATAGCCGCCGAGAGGAACAATACAATATCTCGCCTGAGAAGGACGTGATCATGGGCTGTGTTTTTTCCGGCATCCTTACTGCTAAGTTCCCGGACATACCTATCGCTCTTGGCCTGCCACGGTTAGAATACTCAATGTTGACCTATGAAAAATTGATGGCCCTGCACTTTAGTGGCGCCGAGCTTTGGTGCGGAGACTACTTCCTGGACAGAAAGGGCATTGACCGCTTCAGGGAACAATTTTCCGCCAAGCGCAATTCGCCAGCGGCCAATGAACAAAGACCGATAGAGTAAATCTATACCCTCATTACCCAACGAGACAGACTGATGAAATCCTAAAAATTCGGGTTCAAACAAAATACAGCGGACTATGCAACCGCAATATTCTTTTGGCGAAGCTCTAATTAGCCCCAGCAATGGGGCTTTTTTCTTTTGTGTGTCAGGCATGGATATAAGCTATAGGGTGGAAGTCCCGAATACGCTTTACAGTAGGGAGTATTAGCCAAGAGCAAGGGTGTCGTGGGCGACTGCGAATCTGAAAGAAGCAGGCGGCAAACGTTCGGGCCAACGAACAGAAACTGCATATAAGGCGGGGTTGTATGGGTGATGTTGCAAAAGAAACAAAAGCCCTTTACTGTACGAAATATAACTACGTAAATGCAGTGGCCACATGAACGGAAAGCGTATATCCTTACCCTGAGAGATCTGTTGGTAACGCTGGCGGAGGTACGAGAGAGTGCCGAAGCGGCGAACTGGTGGCAGAGTTAAAGATGCCATCGGGTACCGTCAGAAGTCAGCCGAGGTCATAGTAGGGGGGCAACGAAC
>CAIVEH010000218.1 GCA_903904855.1 uncultured Bacteroidota bacterium
TTACATAACAGCATTGGGAAACGAAGCAATAATAACAGCCGCAAAAGTGAAAAATATCGTAATCATACCTCAGCTAAACTATGCAGTAGCCGCTTAACTCTTGCCAATTTTGGCTAAATTTAGAGTTGTTAGCTACTAAATAATTCACACTAAGAGATACCACATTATAAAAACCTTAGAAATAGGTTTTTATAATTTTTTTTCTCACCTTGCTGTAACTTTTGCAATACTCAATAAAATTCAAATAACTGTTTTCGCACAGCCATGCGATGCTCTGATGCAGGTACTGAAAATGGAACAAAAGATAAAAAACATACTGTTCCGGATTTGCTTTACAGTAATGCTGCTGCCGTTTCTGCAATTATGTACTAATGCTATTGACAGCGCAGGGCTATTTGGAGATTACACCAATTCGCCAGATGTTATTTTTACCTGGGCAAAATGGTGGAACGGAAGCTACCAGCAAGGAAAATCAGCGTACGTAAATGACCAGGGAGGATTCAGAAGGGACCTTGTAAGAACAAATAACCAGGTGGATTACTGGCTGTTTAAAAAACTGCATTGCAATTCAGTGGTGCTGGGCAAAAATCAGAACCTGTACCAGCCAGATTATATCAATGCATATTACGGCAGAGATTTCATAGGAAAGGATAGTGCTCTGCACCAGATGATAAAACTGAAAGCCATCCAGGATACATTGTCAAGACTAGGTAAAACCCTGATTCTGGCTTATTCACCGTGCAAAGCTTTTTTTTATCCTGATGACTATCCGGATGAGCTGAAAGGCCCTCACATCGCGCCCACCAACTACCAGACATTTTTGCACCTGGCCGATTCATTAAAACTTAACCAGGTGGATTTTAATGCCTGGTTTGTACATATGAAGGAAACGAGCAAAGAGGTTCTGTACCCAAGGCAGGGTATCCACTGGAGTGTATATGGCGCATTGCTTGCAGCCGATAGCCTAACCCGATATATAGAACAGCTCCGGCAAATTAAGATGCAGCATATGGCCTTGAACAACCTTAGACACAGCTCCAGATCGGAAGATACTGATGAGGATGTATTTAAAGCGCTCAATCTTATTTTCCCGATTTATACAGATAATTTCACTTACCCTGAGATCGTATTTAAAGAAGATTCTACCAGAACCAAACCCAAAGTGATTTATATAGGCGACAGCTTTTGTATCAACTGGATTCATGATAATTATATGCAGTTCAGCAATACCAACTGGGAATTCTGGTTTTATTTTCACCAGGTCATAAATCAGGACAACCGGGATAAGTCGGAGAACTGGATACCCATGAATTCTTATGACTGGAAAAACAAAATAAAAAATGCAGATTGCATTGTAATAATGTATACTTCACATAATCTTCATGAACTTGGAAATGGATTTATTGAGCAGAGTTATGATTATTTTTATCCGGTGAAAAATTGCAGATAGTAACCAACTATGAATAAGGATATAGAGAGGAAGATTTTATTTTTGATCCTGCTATTAATTATGTTGTTCCCATTGCTGCAGCAGAACTTTCATTTTATTGAAAGCGGCAGGTTAATGGGTGCCATCATAAATGCCGAAGATGTAAATTTCAGTATAA
>CAIVEH010000219.1 GCA_903904855.1 uncultured Bacteroidota bacterium
CTGGCATTAAACGTCTGGTCATTAAAATATACTGTATCCAGCAAACAGCCTCTGTTTATTGAATAGGTAAAATAGGGTACAGAAACAGCATATACGTCAACAGTTGAGGTTGCAGAACATCCCCATACACTGGTTCCTGTTACAGCATAGGTACCCTGTAATGATGAATCAAAAGGTGAAATAGTTGGACTCTGCAGAGTGGAAGTAAATCCAAATGGCCCGGTCCAGCTAAATGTTTCTCCGATAGAGTCGAGGCTGACACTTAGATTTAATGGCGATACGAGTGGAGCGCATAATGCTATACTACTGGTTGCAGTCACAATAGGCGTCGGATGAATAGTTACATGTATAAAATCAGTATCAACGTATCCACCGATTGTTCTAACCACATGGTAAAGCCCTGTGTCAGCCATAGTTGCAGGGAAAATTACCGGATCATGAAGATAACTTGAGAAGCCTGAAGGGCCATACCAGAAATAGGTAGCGCCAACCGAATCTCCAAACATACCTAATAAAAGTGTACCACCTTCGCAAGGGTCATTACACCATGCACTATGGCAGGTATGTACTGTGAATATAATAGTATCAGTCAGGCAATCAAATGCACCAGCAGCACTGTCAGTCCCGGTAATTGTGTAAGTAACATCACCGGTAAGACTATAGGGGTGAACAAAATTATGAACTCCGGTAGATGATGAGAGGCCGGTGGATGGTGTCCAGGTCCATTTACCCCAGGTCCAGTCTTTATCATTTCCATAAAGGATATCAACAGGGATTGAATCAACTCCAGGGAAAAGACAACTGTTCAATGTATCGGGAAAATTATACTGAGCAACGCCGTTAAATGCTAATGTCGGACTAGGTAATGCGCTGTCAAACCCGCTCCTGCCATTATAAATATAGGCGTAAGAAACCACTGCACTATCATTTGCAGCAATATTTCCAATATTAAATATCAAGAATATTCCTTCATCTGCATAATTACTGTCATTAAGAGCAGTTATAGTTGTGCCTGTACCAGATGTCCATATTTGTTGAGGTGTGTTGAACGGATATAATCCAGATAATACGCCGCATTTTGCACGGCAGTCCTTAGTTCCAAGGGCCAGCCAGCTATTAGCCATATTGAAGACACCAGTATGGGCATAGGTACCAACCTCCACACTATGATGAAAATCCTCATTCTGGTGAATTATTACATTTTCGGTTGTTGAGCCACCACCCCAATCTGAAGTGTTGTCAGGGTCACAAGTCCGCTCATACCAAACCCCATTGATCGGCGCCGCTGTCGTATTATACAATTTGGCAGTAACTACTACCCATGAAGCCAAAGTATCAACCCTTGTTTCCTGCACAATATTCAGACCAGCCACAGTTCCTGTAAAAGTACCGGTAGCAATGCCCCCTACGTTTGAATATGCTGTTATTGTACCGGGGATAGAAAATGAACCGGAACATAATCCGCCACCAGCCCAGTTGCGGTATTCAGTAGCTCCTACCTGGATACCCCAACCTTCCTGCGGATAGCCGGGTTGAGTGTAGGGCCCCATAAGGCAAGGTGAGCCCACAGCCCAGCCATCATGCCCCCAGTCATAGCTCGCATCCATTGCTGCACCAGAGGTTGTACAGGTAGTCGTACAGCCACAGGCAGGGTGTGCGTGATAACCGGCAGGGGAACTACATGTGCCAAATGCCCCCATGTTATCAACACCAACCTCCAGCCACTGGCCTTGTAAAAACACATTACCACCAACGATCTGGGCAAAGGAATTAATGGCGCCTGATATCAAAAATGCTGTTGTGAGAAGTAGTAATCGAGTACGCATAAAAATTGCCGTTTTAGAACTAAGGTTAATATTAATAAGTTTTTTGGTAATCACTAAGTTTTCAAACCATTATCTCTGAAAATAAAATGATATACTAAAAATTTACTGTTGATTTCAATATGATCTCTTAAATAGACATCAAAAAAACAATAAAGGTTGGTATTTGGAGGGATATTTTTTAAAAGAATATCCGTTTTGAACAAATTAACGCAATACATACTCATTTTTCATCCGGATCTGAAAAGTCGAAAGGTGTTTAGTTCTTTGAATGCAAAAAAAATGAATTGTACTTCTAATATTCATTAGTGGTCCTATATAATATATTTATTTTTCATGAAAAATTCAAAAAATTATCAATTCACAATAAAATTATGATAATATCCAATTTTAAAAAATGGCAATAGTAAATTGAGCTATACTTTAGACCCAATATAAATATTACGCAGGATCCAAAATTGATCAAAGGAAAAAAAAATGTCTAACCCATAAATAGTTCTTCCTGC
>CAIVEH010000220.1 GCA_903904855.1 uncultured Bacteroidota bacterium
ATGATAGTTTCACGCAAAGCCGCAAAGCCGCAAACCGATCAAGTGTTAATAGCGATTCTATAAACGCAAGACCGCAAAGCCATCAAAGATTGCAATGCATAATTTTATGCGGCTTAAAGTATAATGTCGATTTGGTTTGTTGGGGGATAAGTGTTCATCTATTAATAAAAATACTGATTGGCGGTTTGTGAATTCAGACTATTAATATTTGAATGATTGTATTTGGAATATATTTTTATATTTATGCATATAAATAAATTTATTTTACTTATAAGATTAGTCCGAAAAATGGAGATCAATTATGTTTTGTAAAGTTCGACCTAATCGAATTAGTTTTAAAAATATCTAAATAATTACAACCTTTTTTGTTTTTTGGATGTCTTATTAAGCAATAGTACTGTAATTTGTATTGGTTTTGTATTGTATCTATTTTTTTTGGGAAATATTTGTTTGAAAATTTCGTGATTGCCAAAAGTTCATTTATATTTAACCTTGGTTTTAAAAACTGGAATTGATATGCGTAGTTTTTTATTTTTTTCTTTGGTGTTTTTTCTCTTTGCTTCAATTAATAGCAAGGCCCAAATAGTTGGAGGAAGTTGTTATTTGCAAGGCGCCTATGTGGAAATTGGGATGCAGCCCAATGCATCTTTTGGCGCTCCAACACCTCCCGGTACATACCATCCATTCCCAGCCGGACCACTTGCAGAGGTTTATGATCAGGGCCATGATGGCTGGGCGGTAGGCGCACCTGCATATCGCGGAGATTATACTTATCCTGGCTCACCATTCGAAGGCTGGGAGGTTCAGGTAAACGGCAACCGCGCCCAGGGATTTCAGGGATCCTCCCCGGGATTTTGGACTTCCGGAGGAATAACAATTACCCCTTCTCCACTCACCTATAGTAATGTAGGAGGAAGCGCAAGATCCATATGGGCAGGCACAGTAGCAAGCGGTGGCAGCACTTTAAACATGAGAATGGAGACCAGGGTTGATACATTGGCTTCTGCAGTAGTTATGACTGCCTTTTTTTATAACCCTACCGGCACGGCAGTTCCGGGAGTTTATTTTTTAAGGTCTTGTGATCCGGATAATGATGAAGCTCATGGAAGTTTTACTTATTTTTCTACAAACAATACCATCGTACATCAAAATGAAGATGCAACCCATAGAGTTGATGTACAGGCATTAGGCACACTTTATCCAGGAAATCCAACAACTATGGACCTTTGTACAAAGGATTGCAGGGCAAAAGCATTTATTTATTCTTTCTGGTCGATTAGTTCATCTGAGGATCTTTTTGCATTATGGTCTGGTACACCAACCACGACCGGTACTACCACCTATGCGCTTGGTGCTTCACAAAACGGTGACGTTGGAATTGGCCTGGTATTTAATATAGGCACAATACCTCCTAATGACAGTGCTGTAATATCTTATGCGTATGTATTCAACGGATCGAATGGTATTGATAGTGTGGGTGCTTTGCCTGATCCGGTACTTGTTGTAGATGGTGTAGCAATTACATCTTATCCTGATACTTTTAATGGCTGCTCACTTTCTGGAGTAGATTCGCTTCCGGTTACTATTCGTTATGGTGATGAGTATGACTGGACCTGGGGCATGTGGACCTGGGCTCCTTCTACCGGTCTGGCCTCAACAACGGGTGTACATAATTTCTTCCTTTTGAATGCAATTCCTGGTGACATTACCTATACTATTACAGGTACAGATAGTGGTGTATATATGAATTCGTGCCTTAATAAGCAATTCATAATTACAATTCATTCCTGCCATCAGGCCTGGAGCAATAATCCTTGCGAAGGTGGAACAATTACATTGGGGATGCTTGGTGATTCGGTTGGCGCAACTTATTTTTGGTATGGCCCTTCAGGCTTCTCAAGTTATCTTCATGATCCGATAATTTTCCCTGCAACTATGGCTGACACAGGACTCTACCATGTTGTGAGAACAATTGGAGGGATTACTGATACGGACTTTGTACATGTAATGGTTCATCCTACGCCTGTAGTATCCGCAACCAGTAGTATCGCAATGTGCGCTCCGCTGGTATCTCCATTAACACTTAATGCCAGTCTGGACTCTATAGGAGAAACATTTAGCTGGACCGGGCCATTTGGATTTACTTCCACACTGCAGAGTCCAACTATTTCGCCTTTTGATTCATCATTACAAGGCACCTATGCGGTAACAGGAACCAGTGTTTGGGGTTGTTCTGCAACCTCAACTGTTGACGTATATGCTGTTTCTGTACCCTATTTTACCTATTCAATAAACAGAGGCTGTTTGCTGGATACAGTATATTTTAATGACCAGACGTTTAATGCCAG
>CAIVEH010000221.1 GCA_903904855.1 uncultured Bacteroidota bacterium
CCCAGGGCCAGATGCTGACACTTACAGCAAGTGTAGTAAACGGAGGTGCGAATCCGACGTATCAATGGATAAAGAACAGCATCCCGATAGGGGGAGCTACAAATGCAGTATATGCCAGCGACAGCTTCAGTTATCCTGCAGAAGACTCGGTAGTATGCCAGGTAACGTGCAGCGGAGTTTGTCCAGCCACAGGCTTTAAATGGGTATATATCCAGATAGCCAGGGTAGGGGTTAGCACCATTGCAGGAGTAGAAAACATCAGCATCCTCCCTAATCCGAACAAGGGTGAGTTTACCATTAAGGGTAGCCTGGGAACATTGATGGATGAGAAATCCGTTATTCAAATAACAGATATTGTAGGCCAGGAAGTATTCAGTAAAAAAGTGCTTGCAAAGAACGGACTTTTGAATGAATTGATTCACCTCGATGGTGTGGCCAATGGTATGTATATATTGACACTTCATGCAGCATCAGGCAATCAGGTCTTCCACCTTGTTGTTGAGCAATAAATGACAATTCAATTTTATTGACACGGATAAAGAATATTATGCGGCCTGATTAATTTTGGGCCGCTTTTTTTTATAATTTTAATTCTGAACCTGATACTTATTTATGACAAAAGCAGAGGAGTTATTTCATTCTATAGCGGCAGGCTTGCCGGATACTAAGGAGAGTAAAATGTTTGGGGCATTATGTATTAAAGCTGGAAATGGAAAGGCTGGCGTAATGCTTTATAAAGGTACCATGGTATTCAAACTAAATGGTGAATCAGAAGTTGATGCCCTGAAATTGCAAGGCGCTAAAGTATTTGAACCGATGGAAGGAAGGCCAATGAATGGCTGGTTGCAATTATCTGAAGTTCATTCTACTGAATGGGGGAGATTTGCCAAAATCGCTATGGAATATGTAAAAACGATTGAAGTAACGGAAAAGGTTAAGAAGAAAAAATAAGACTGGCCTAGGAATATTTTATTAGTATGGTGTTATTGTATATTTACAATTGTATTAAAAACAATGCATTAAGGTTCTGTTTTGCTGTTATCTACTTATTGTAGTGGTTATTTTAGTATATTTAATGTAATTTTATTTGCTATCATCATACTTTCATTATATTGATTTAATATTTATTTTTAATTGCCAAACTTTTTTCTGACATTTGCTATACCAGCGATGGGTTAGTAAGCATAGTCCTTTCCCGACATACCAGGTATGTCGGGAACTTTTTTTTATAATCGGATTTTCCCTGAATATTAAAATGCTGCATTCCGTTATTCATTTTTTATCTTCCCTATTCTTCATCTGTAGAAAGAATAACCTGATCAACTTATCAACTTACTTCGTATTTTGCATGTTCAAAACAATCAGCTAATGAAGCGTCTCCTACTTTTTTCCTGTTTAATTATTTCCTCTTTATGTTCTGATGCACAGTCTGCATTGAAATTACCTGTACTTAGCAGTAATGCAAAGTTGATACAGGATTTTTCGGTATCCAATATTGAGATCACTTACAGCCGGCCCTCCATGCGTGGTCGTAAAATTTTTGGCCTCGGAGATTTCGTTTGCCCTTATGGTAAAGTATGGCGCACAGGTGCCAATGCACCTACTAAAATAAAATTGGGAGAAGAATTGGAGATAGGGGGATTTAAAGTTAAGGCCGGCGAATACGCACTGTATACTATACCTGGCAAGGAGAGGTGGGAAATAATTCTAAATACCGGAACTACCAATTGGGGAGCAGATGGCTATACCAAAGAAAATGATGTTGCCCGTTTTTCTATCAAGCCATCATTGCTTGATGAGAATGTTCAGACATTTACTATCAATATTTCTGATATTACTTTTAATACCTGCAAAATAGAACTGGAATGGGAACGGACTAAAATTACGATTCCTGTAGTTGCGCATAACGAAGAGACTGTTGATCTGAATATCGACAAGGCTATTAATCACCCTCAGCCTCTCCCTTACTTCCAGGCCGCCAATTATTACTTTGAGAGCGATAAAAAACTGGATGTTGCGAAAGCATACATAGATAAGGCCGTTGATCAGGACCCAAAAGCTTTCTATGCATGGTTGCTGAAAGCAAAAATTGAAAAGAAACTGGGGAATGATGAAGCCGCAGTAGTTGCAGCTAAAAAATCGATGGAAATGGCTAAGGGCAATGCCAATGAGGCCGAATACATCAGGAATAACACTAGAATCATTGAAGAGATTAAAAAGAGGCATCACAAGCAAACTATAGAGTAATTAAAATTCAGACGATAGTTTAAAAATCCGGCAATCCTTTAGAAAGGATGCCGGATTTTTTTTGTCGTTATCCTTATATCACAAATATCAATCAGGATGCACGGATAATTCAGCAATTTATAGACTGTAAGTAATTACTTTTGAGTGCCGGATACAATAGCCGGTATTGTTTTGTAATGAGAAAGTTTCTATTATCACTGCTTGTTTTTGGTTGGTCAGTATTTTCTTATGGGCAACAGGTGCGCCCTGCAAATTCAGGGAAAATCTATGAGGAACTAGCGCAATTGCAGCACCTCGTAAATGTGCTGTATGTGGCTGCGCACCCCGATGATGAAAATACCCGGTTGCTGGCGTGGCTGGTAAATGACAGGCATGTGCATACTGCATATCTTTCACTGACAAGAGGCGATGGCGGCCAGAATATACTGGGTAGTGAGCAGGGGGATGCGCTGGGACTCATACGTACCCATGAACTAATGGAGGCCCGGAAATTGGATGGCGCTGAACAGTATTTTTCCCGGGCCATTGATTTTGGTTTTTCAAAAACCAACCAGGAAACTTTTAAACACTGGCCCCAAGACCTGCTGGTGAGTGATGCAGTATGGGTAATGCGCAAATTTAGGCCCGATGTGGTTATTTGCCGCTTCCCTCCTAACACAATGGCAGGTCATGGTCAGCACGCAGCATCGGCTATTGTTGCGGCTTCAGCATTTAATAAAGCGGGGGATAAATCGCAGTATGCTGATCAGCTAAAGACATTTACAGCATGGCAGCCTAAAAGGTTGCTGCTAAATACCTATAAGTTCGGCGACCGGAATACCACATCTGAAGACCAGTTTAAAGTATGGGTAGGTGAGTACCTGCCAACAATGGGAATGGGCAGTGGTGAACTATCGGGGCTGAGCCGCAGCGTGCATAAAAGTCAGGGGGCAGGCACACCCAATGTGCCTGGTGTGCAGAAGGAGTATTTCAAACTGGTAGACGGCGATACCTTAATCAACTCATTGTTTGATGGGATAGATACTACTTGGGGCAGGGTAGGGCGTAGGGATATAGGTGCTGACCTGAAACAGATTGAGCAGCATTTTGATTTCATGCATCCCGATGCCAGCCTGCCGGCATTACTTGCTGTAAGGAATAAAATAAAGGAAGTTAAAGATGATTACTGGCGAAAAGAAAAGCTGGATGAAATTGATAAGGCAATTCTTGATTGTTCCGGTATGCTGGCTGAACTGTACACAAAGCAACCCCAGGCTGTAACAGGCGCTGTGCTGCCATTTACGCTTCACGTTATTGCCCGCAGCAATACTCCTGTAGTTTTGAGCTCAATTAGTTGGGGCAATGGAGATTCGTCAACCAATCTTATTATTCCTAATGACTCCTTGCTGACCTTTGAACATAAAATAGCCATACCGGCAGAAGCACATTATACACAGCCTTACTGGCTGGCAGGGCCTCATGCCGGTAAAGATATGTTTTCGATTACTAACGATTCATTGTTGGGTTTGCCTGAAACTCCGGATGATTTGAATGCCACTCTTAAAGTAAAAATAGGCACTGAAGATTTTGCAATAAAAGTTCCATTATCATTCAAGAAGCTGGACCCTGTGAAAGGTGATATTGTAGAGCAATTACGTATTGTGCCCGATGCTGTGGTGTCTTTTAATGCTGGACTGCTGATAATGAAGCCGGATGGCACAGTACAACCTGAGGTGAGAATACATGCTTATAAAGACCTGAAGGATGTGAATTTATTTGTGTGTACATCTAAAACCAATACCGGCCAGTTTGTTCAGCACCTGAATTTTTCGGCAGGAGATGATACTTTGATTTCAATAAATCTCAGCCAGATGGTAACTAAAAACCAGGGTGGTGATTTTTATATTAATGCAGCTTTGACAGGTGAGGAGAATGGAAAAGGTTATAATTTATCCCAACATATAATCCAGTACAACCACCTGCCTACGCTGCAGTATTTTACCGACCCCTATGCCAAGGTGCTCCAGCCCAGCTGGAAGTGCACCGCAAAAAAAATAGGCTATATTGAAGGCGCAGGTGACGTTATCCCCGGCATACTGCGGCAGGCAGGGCTTGAGGTGGATATTTTAAAGGACGGCGACATGACCAATGCTGCCAAACTCAAAAAATATGACGCCATCATAACCGGTATACGTGCTGTGAATGTGGAGAAGAAAATGGCATGGTGGCTGCCTGTTTTATTCGAATATGCCAAAAACGGAGGGACGCTTATTATGCAATACAATACCCTTCAGGATATGGCTACAAC
The DNA here is from genome assembly GCA_903904855.1 of uncultured Bacteroidota bacterium. GTDB lineage: Bacteria > Bacteroidota > Bacteroidia > Chitinophagales > Chitinophagaceae > Nemorincola. The sequence goes on from CAIVEH010000221.1 coordinate 4,535, forward strand.
TAAGCTTGGCCCATACCCGTTTACCTTGTCTGATAAACGGGTAACAGAAGAAGATGCCAAAATTACGTTTACAGACCCCAAAGCACGCCTGCTCAACTATCCTAACAAAATAACCGATGCTGATTTTGCCGATTGGGTACAGGAGCGCGGTTTATATTTCCCCTCGAAATGGGATGACAAATACCAAACCTTATTCTCTATGCACGATGAAGGCGAAGACCCGCTATTGGGTGGCACGCTTTATACAAAAGTGGGCAAGGGCAATTACATCTATACCTCATTATCCTTCAGCCGTCAGGTGCCTGCCGGGAATAAGGGAGCGATAAGGTTGCTGATGAATATGCTGAGTGCAGGGAAATAATAGCACTTAAAGGAAACCCTTTCCCTAAAGTGGACCACATTTTAGCTGCTGGTTAAGATATTAGTTTTGGGAAAATAAATCAGCACAATTGTTTTTGGAATTCAACACCGTATGCAAAGGGTGTAGAATGCGAAAAGTATTTCACATTTTGTTCGAATTAGTAGCAGTTAATTTGATTAATTTGATATTTGTAGCTGTGCTGTTTTGATATTTTAGAATTGGTAAACTCCTCACTTTTCTGTAACTTAGCATTACTATTAATCAGGAAATTATGTTTGCCGCTCAACCATTAACCAATATGCAACAAGAGCTTTTAAAACTGTATTCTTCAAATGTGGAGGAAGCAGACCTGTTGCATATCAAGCGTTGTCATGCAAAATATTTTGCTTCAAAGGCCATTGCAGAAGCAGACCGCATCTGGGATGAAAAAGGTTATACTAATGAATTGATGGGCAACTGGTTAAAGGAAGATGATGCAAGCTATGGCAATAAAAGTAGTCATTGATACTAATGTACTGGTATCTACATTATCTTCCCGGTCTGTATATCATTGGCTGATAGAGCAATTACTTAATGAGCAATATGAACTTCATATTACTGATGAAATAATGCTGGAATAAGAAGAGGTCCTGACCAAAAAATATTAAACTGTTGTAGTGTCGAATTTGTTCACAGCGCTTAAAGATTTACCCAACCTACACTTTACCCATGTATTTTACCGGTGGAACCTGATAAGTGACGCTGATGATAATAAATTTGTAGATTGTTATGTTGCATCTGGTGCTAAATATCTTATCACACAGGATGCTCATTTCTCTATACTTAAAGGTCTTACTTTTCCTGAGGTTAATGTAGTAACAATACTGGAGTTCGAAGTGATATTAAAATCAATTTAGTGGTTATTCCGATATAGTTCTCGCAACTATATGTTGCCTAAACTTGCTATAAGACCCATTTGTTAGAATTAATTACCACTGCCATTTTGCATTTCTGAATGGCGCTCTTTCATTCTGTCTTTCAAATCTTGCTCGTGGGCTTTGTATTGCCTGAACTGCTCTTCGGATAATACTGATTGCAGTTCGCTATCGCGGTCGCTGTTTATTGCGATGATTTCTGACTTCCTGGCCCTGCTTTTGGGTGTGTTTTTAAGCTCATCTACCTGTATCCCATATTTCAGAATAATATCGAAAGCTTTTTTCCGCTGGTCTTCTGTGATGCCTATTTTTTTCTGCATCCATGCTACCTGGTTTTCTGCTCTTTTTTCAGGTGATTTTGCAGGCATCCGCTGTGCAGATGCAAATACGGAAGTGAACAGGAATGCAGTCAGCGCTATAGATCTAATCAGGTTTTTCATTTTCCGGTAGTTTGTTTTGATGAAGATTTTTAGTTCGACACTTAATAGCACTAATAGTTTAATGTTTGCCTTAAAACAGACCTCATAACATTACATGGGCTGATGCCCCTTGTATACTTTGGCATCCTGTTTTCTGATCAGTTCTTCCCTTTTAAAGTACCTGAAATACTGACTGTGGTCAAGGATGGCTTTCATTTGTGCATCCTTTTGCTTTATCAGTTTGGCTTGTCTTTTTTTCTTATCTGGCAGGTTGGCTGCTTTGTCCATTTCCTGCTGGTAGGTGAGCGAGATGCTGCTGATTTTATTCAGTTGCGCATCGGTAATATGCAGGCTGTCTTTCAGCCATTGAATTTCTCTATTTGACCTTACCTCCGGTGACCACCTTGGCTGGGCAAAAGAAGTGAGGGCGGAAAGAAATATAACAGCAATAATGCAGCTGAACTTAAGAACCGACTTGAGCCTGTTATTAATAGTAGTCAAATATCCTTTCGGTGATCCGTTTTGGTTTATCATTTTCGTATACAATTTTTATAAACCAGTTGCCTTCTTTGTCGTAGGTATAAATGTTCTTTATTTTCATTGCAGGCTTGCCCTTGGTATTGATCCGCTCATTCTCGGTTTCGTTATTGTGCGTATCATAGGTATACTTCTGGGTTATTTTTTCGATCAGGGTGCCATCGGGTTTGTAAGTGGCATCGAAGGTATGGTTGCCCCATTTATCCAGCTTGCATTCGTAAGTGGTTTTACCCTTTTCGTTGTACTGTAATACCTGTATTACATTGTTTTCGTTGTCGTATTTAGTGATAATTTTTTTATATCTGTCGGCAAATTCATTAGCATATTCGCGCTCTTCTGTCTGATTGCCCCTGTCGTCATAAGCATACGTATAACGCGCTTTAAAGTTGCCGGTCTGGTTATAGTCTGTTATTTCGGTTACATTGTGTTTGTCATCGTATTTGAACAGCTCTTTCAGTTTCAGCCTTCCGTCGCCTTCAAAGAAATTCTCTTCTTTTACGTTCCCTTTGTCGTCATATTTATAAGTGTGGCGGGTCTTGAGCGCCCCTTTATACAATTCATTAGATTCAATCAGGTTGCCCTGCAGGTCGTATTCGCGGTTGTAGTTCCATTCCAGGCTGCCATCGCCTTTATAGGTGTTCCAGTCTATGCGGTTTCCTTTACTGTCTACTTTATAAGAGGCTGAGTCTTCGAGGGCGCCATCTGCATTGTAACGGCTGTTGCTTACCAGAATGCCGCTGTTGTCGTATTTATACAGGCTTTTCATAGCCTTGAAGTGTACATATTCGTTCTGCACTGTATCATCGCCAGCGGTAGAAATAAATTCTGTGAGAAAGCCCCTGTCATTATACTTGCTGGTGGCAGTGTGCACGGTACGCCCTTTTTGTAATTTTCCATCCCTCCTTACAACCGTAAAACCAGTTACCGACATGGTTTTCACCTTGCCCCTGATCTTATCTTTCGCGAGGTCACTTTTGTCTTTGTCCTTGTCTTTTTCTTTTTCCTGAAGGTTTTGCGCCCTGGCGGCAAAACATACAAGCAACAACAAAAGTGTACACTTTATTAATCTCATATCTGCTGATTTTATGCGGGAATAGCTCAAAAGTACCGTAGTAATCCTGAATTATCAAATGGCTTTTCCCAAATGCAATTTAAGACAACTTATGTTAATTGTTTTCTTAAAATTGGGTTATAGGCATTAAACACTGGATATTATTCAGCCTATGCTACCTAAATTAAGTACTCGCCGCAATTTTCATTATTTTTGAAATCAGTCTATTTATATAGTCCACGGTTTTAACCGTGGGTATTTTAAAGGAGTAATTCCATAACAGTTTTAACCGTTTAGGAGCGAACGATAAACCGTTGAAACGGTTAGCGGATAACTATTTTTATCTTTCCCACGGTTGAAACCGTGGGCTATGTTATTTTAAAAATCCTTAAATTTGAGATTGACAGCTTAGCAAATGACTATTAAGGGTATTGTTGCAATCGCTTACGCTGATGAAATAGCAGCCGAAAACAAGCGAAAAGTAAAAATGCAGGAAATAGGATTGGGCTTCGATTGCAGTCTTTTTTATTAGTATATCTGAACAAAATAATTTTTATGCGCATTTTCCAAATGATAATTATTGCAGGAGTTTTAATTGGATTTGGCTTATGTGGTTGTAAAAAAACGCCAAATATAAATTTATCAAAAATCGCAGGCGTACATAAATTGGTGGGTGTGGATAGCTCTGGTAATGGCCTATCTGATACTACATATCCAATACTCCTGAACGTAACCATTTATTTAATTAACGATACTACTATAGTAACCAGCCTTAATGGTAACCCTGGGATGACGAATTATCAAGCAGATACTCTTCGTCTGGTATTTACTGATTTTGCAACAAATACAATGATTTTTAGTTATTCATATTATCCTATGGATTTTGAAGTATCAGACAACTTGCGATACAATTATACTACCAATAGAATATCACAAACTCAAATTGTATCAGGCAATGGCGGTATGGATAAATTGGAATTAACCACGCCTTGAAATTCAAATAATTAATAATAATAACTTATTATTAGCATTGAAATTGAGACAATACCAACCGATGACTATTGAGGATATTGTTACAATCACTTATGAAGATGAAATGGCAGTTGTTGGCTTGGTTGGGTAGGGTCGGGGATTACAAATCCCCGACCAAGGCTTTCGGATGATAGATCCGAAAGAGCAGGGATAGCAAAGGAGAATGAGATAAGAGAAAGGTAGATCTGGAAATAACAATGGGCTGCGATTGCGGCCTTTTTTATTACCTTTACGATACGATTTCAAATATTAATGCAATGGTTGAAATGTTGCGAATATTTGCTCGAATTTTTCTTCCGCAAGTAGGGGCATTTTACAGATGGTTGGTTTTCCTTGGCACTAAACCATATAAATATTTCATTGACCAAAATGAAAACATAAACTATTCATTTGGGGCAATAGTAACATTTCTATTATTGGTAGCTTTGCAATATTGGAGAACAAGACATTAAAAACGAAGTATTCATTCATTGACATTTCAGCAATATTTTATTAACATTCGAACTGAGACACTACCCCAAAATCAGTTTGGCGGTATGTTGAATAAATTTTCGTAACTTCGCACCCTTTTAAATCAATCTCCGCTTATTTATGAAGTTGTCGCAATTTAAATTCGACTTACCACTCAATCTCATAGCCCAACATCCCGCCAAAAAACGTGAAGATAGCCGTCTTATGGTTATCAACCGCGCTACCGGCAAAATAGAACATAAAGTTTTCAAAGACATCCTCGGTTTCTTTCACGATAAGGATGTAATGATAGTGAATAATACCAAGGTTTTTCCGGCGCGACTGTATGGCCGCAAAGAAAAAACCGGTGCGAAGATCGAGGTGTTCCTCCTCCGCGAACTCAATAAACCCAACCACCTGTGGGATGTGATCGTTGACCCTGCCCGTAAAATACGTGTGGGCAATAAGCTCTACTTTGGTGATAACGACGAACTGGTAGCAGAAGTAATTGACAATACAACATCGCGCGGCCGCACTATACGGTTCCTATTTGATGGCAATGAGCAGGAGTTCAGAAACCAACTTGATATACTGGGTGAAACACCACTGCCAAAATACATCAAGCGCAAACCTGAAGAAGAAGATAAAGAGCGCTACCAGACAGTATATGCCAAGTATGAAGGGGCAGTAGCTGCGCCAACTGCCGGTATGCACTTCAGCAAGGAACTGATAAAAAGGCTTGAAATAATAGGTGTTAAGTTTGCAGAGGTAACCCTGCATACAGGCCTTGGTACCTTCCGCCCGATAGAGGTGGAAGACCTGAGCAAGCACAAGATGGATGCCGAATACTTCAGAGTTGATGATTATTCTGCCAACATTGTGAACAGGGCAAAAGTGGAGAAACGCCACATCTGCTCGATAGGTACTACTACCATGCGGGCGCTCGAAAGTTCGGTAACGGCACAGGGTTTCCTGAAACCTGAAGAGGGTTGGACCAATATCTTTATTCATCCGCCTTACCAGTTTTCGATAGCCGATTCATTGATCACCAACTTCCACCTGCCAAAGACCAGCCTGATGATTATGGCTTGTGCATTTGCAGGTTATGACCTGATGATGACTGCTTATGAAACAGCAATCAAAGAAAAGTACCGTTTCTTCAGTTATGGAGATGCGATGTTAGTTATATAGTTTACAGTATTTAGTCTAAAGTATTTAGTCTAAAGTTTATAGATTTAATTGTGAGTTTTTTTATAGAGCGTGCCTTTGGGTGCGCTTTTTTCATTTAATTGATTAACTGTGATATTATCGATTGTTTTCAACTCATTGATAATTATTACTTAAACAAAAAACCGTACCAAAATTGCTTTTGGTACGGTCTCTGGTTTTATAAATGCAATTATTATTTTGCAAGGCAGAATGCATAATACCTTGATGCATCGTACTGGCTCTGCCTGCCTACTCCGTTGATAACACCGGAATAAACATATAGTCCCACGCCAAAGGCTGCTATTCCCTTCACATTACAAAGAGGGCCAAACATATTGCCCACCTGAGTGCTGGAATGGCCATTAATAATGGTGCCTGGAGCAATAGGGCCCGATACATTAGGGTTAGGCGACAGTGAATTGCCGGCACCCCTGATAACCCAGAATGAATAGCTGCCATATCCCAAAGGCTCACTTGCAGTATAGTTGATTGTTACCACATCTGTGAGGTTCACATACTTCAGGTAACCACAGTCAGGATCAGCATAATGTCCTGCTATATTAGGCATTTCAAGCGTAGCAATACAGCTATTATTATCTATGAAAATTGTATGGCTCACGGATGCCAGCATAGGGGCTTTAGCTGCATCGAAGAAATTAATGGTTATTGTATACAGCCCGTTGGTAAGGTTGGTGCTATCGAGCAGACATCCTAACTGGGAGTGGTAATAATGAAGCGATGGGTTCTGTACCTGGTAAAGGCCATTGGCATCAGGCTTCATGGGGGCAAGAATGCTATAGAGGCCGGTAGCCGGGTCCATCCGGACATCGGTCCATTCGTCATAACGTACCTGCACTGGGCCGCCTGATGTTGAAACCGAAATCTGGTAATAACCAACGCCCGAATCGAATGCAAAATGCTGATCAATCATCACAGGCAAAGTGCCGCCGAAAGGTGAATTCTGTGGGAACTGCCATGAATAACCGGGAGCAGTAACGGCCAATCCGGCTAGTGATATCATGCTGAATGGCACATTGCCAATTCCCATTACCAGGCCATTAGGTATACCAACATAAAACTGGTCAACTTCTGTATCACTGCATACACAATAATTGCCCGGATTCACGAATGCTACACTTGAAGGTTTTGCTGCGGTACCGGTAATAAAATCATTAACATTATTGATGTTTTTTGAAATGTCAACCATCACTATTTTATTGGCCAGGCGGTCTGGAACCAGAAGTGCTGTTTCATTGTCATCGGCCCACGACAGGAAGAACGGATGGCTGATGCCAGTAGCAACTGTAGATTTAACACGCGAAGTCAGGTCTATCTTCAGTATCGAACCAGTGCTTTCTTCACTGATATATGCAGAAGCCAGGTCGGAAGTAACAATAACACCAATTGCTCCATTCAGGCCAGAGTAAATAGGAGTTACAACATGTGTAGCCAGATTGACTTTCACCAACCTGCCCGAATTTGAATATTCAACGATATAAGCTTCATTATGTACTTCATCAACCCACAACTGCTGAGGAGCTGTCAGGCCAGAGGCGATGGATATGGCGTGAATTCTGTCGGCATTTGAAAGGTCAACTCTAAGAAGATTACCCGCCCTTTCTGTTACATAGGCTGTGTTCTCGTTGGCAAGTACAGCTATATCTTCCGGATTGGTGTAGCCACTGCCGATTCTTGCATAGGTTGGATTGAGTTTGTAAGTAACCCAGTCAATATGCAGGTCATAGCCGTAATCGGTAACTTTTATTTTACAGAAATTTCCTGCGTTTGTTGCTACGCAAAATACATCTCCAACTACGAGCCTATTGGTCGCGTCATTATTCCCTGGAATGGGGGTAGAACTGTAAGCAAAAAGCCCGATAGTGGCTGGTGTAACAGAAGCAAAATCAACAACTCCGAGATTTACGATTTTAGCTCCGTTCTGTGGCACCATTTGGCGGTGTGAGGCTGTTTGTTGGTCCCACCAGATATCTGTAGTTGCTCCCGGGGTGCCTAAAGCTCCGGTCTCACAATCAAAAGTATAGGTGCCAGTGATCACTTTTGAACCCTGGGATACAATAACAGCCGAGGAAGCCGTCAGGTCCACCTTTGAAATAAAGCCGGAATACTCAGTGAATACGAGCCTGTTATGGCCTTTTAAATAACGGGAGCCAATTGCGCCTCCAAGATTACCTGCAAGTTTTTTCATTGTATGATTTGTTTTTGGTTAAATATGGTGCCTACTCTTTTTTAAGGATTTTCGGCATGCTCCTTATATTTTTTGGCTTTGTTTATTGTTGATTGCCTCGCAAAAGTACTCGTTGAAAAAGGCCTGGTATAGGGTTGTTTAACGGTATTTGGACCGTTAAATAACGTTATCTGGCTGATAATTAAGTATATACGAGTAAGTGTGGTATAGAAGGTCTATGCTGGTTTGTTTATTCTGAGATATGATTCATTTGCGTGGTATCTTTGTAATAATTTTCATTCCATGCAGCTATTTCACCTCAACAAAACAGACATCTCTCAGATTATCACGGTAACCTTTACCCTATTCGCCGTAATCGATGTGCTGGGTTCTCTGCCGGTTATTATTTCCATCAAGAAGAAGGTAGGCGATATCAATGCATGGCAGGCTACTCTGGTATCGGGCGGGCTGATGCTGCTGTTCTTTTTTATAGGTGAGCAGATGTTGGAGTTTATGGGGCTGGATATCAAATCATTTGCCATTGCAGGTTCCATAGTTATCTTCATACTTGGTCTTGAGATGATTCTTGGTCTGGAATTCTTCAAACCAGACCAGGATGCGGCCCGCACCAGTACATTGGTTCCGGTAGCCTTTCCACTAATAGCAGGGTCTGGTACCCTCACTACTGTAATGTCGCTCAAAGCAGCCTACGAGGAATACAATATCCTTATTGCTATCCTTATCAACCTTATTATCATTTATATCACCCTTCGATCAGTCAACTTCCTGGAGCGGATGCTAGGCCCATCAGGTATAGCAGTGGTGCGTAAGTTTTTTGGGGTAATCCTGCTGGCGATTGCGGTTAAGATATTCAGGAACAATATTGGTGTGATGAAGTAGCTGTTATCTTATTGAAGGTTGAATGTCGGGGCTGAAATAGATAACAAAACCTTTACCACTGGCCGAATCGCATTTTATACGTATCATTCTTTTGTTATCTCCGTAAAGAATATCCTTTCTTGGATCTTCCTTCTATAACCTGCTCATTTTAGATTTCAGGAAAGGGTCCATTCCTTCCACATCTACAAACAACCTGCCTCCATGAATACGCAAATAATAGTACTTTTTGGCATCGGATGGTAGCACCTTCAGGCCTCTCATTTTATAGTATTTACCATCGGTTGCTACGCCTATTTTGTACATTCCGGTTGGTATGAGTGTGGTATAAAACAGCCCGTTATCATCACTATGGGTTTCAATCATGTCACCTTTCCACTTTAGCTGCAGGATAGCGCCTTTCAGGGGTTGGCCGTCCTCGCCGGTGATCTTACCCTCAAACATGGTCAATTGTGCAAAAGAGGTAATGCCCGAAAACAGCATTGTAATCAGCAACAACATAAAGCCAGGATATTTCATATCGGAATGTTTGAATAAAGATACCAAATAGGTTGGTAATATCTAATTTGGCAAGTGGTATAGCTCACTTATGGGTGCGATAGATCTGCGGATATTGGCCTGTTCTGAGCCATAATACTCACTGTTACTCCCTGGGCGTAGAGCTTGAAGTTGTAGTAGATTTTTACCCTACCTTCAGGCTGAATCAATATTCTTTTATTCCGCACAACCCTTCCTTTTGCATTTATATCTGCAAAATATTCGCCTGCAGGGATCTGAGGAATTGTAAACATGCCTTCATAGTCAGCCATAAGTTCTACTGCTTTGCCATGTTTGACTATTCTGATATGGGAACCGGGTACAGGGTCATTGTGTTCATCTACAATTTTACCGGTAAAGGATGTCATTTGACCGTAAGATGCAATGCTTACAAAAAATGAAATTAGTAATAGGTGAAATGCTTTCATGTGTTTTGGTGAAATTTTGGGCAAAGGTAAAGGCCTGAGTTAAATCTTTGCACTAATTATATGTTAATGGCATCATTTATTATTTATTTGTACTAATTTGCCTGTACCGGTTAAAAGCCTATTTTTGTAGCCAACCATTGATATTATTCTTACCTGCTTATTTTTGTCTGCAAACCCAAAAAAACTATGCTTAATGATATTGTAAATATCGCTAACCAATATGCCAAGGGCCTTGAGCAGGTTCAGAGCCGTAAGCAGCAGTGGATAGAGAAACATGAGGAATTAAAAAGCCATCTTAAATTGGTGGCCGAAACATTAAACGCACAAACAACCTATAAACAAGGCTTTTTTGTTGACAGTCTTCACGCATTTGACGAGGAAATTAACGGAACCTGCTCTGGTATGCAATCGCTGATATTCCGGTCGGGAGATATGCCGATGCAGGTGGCTTTCTGTAATGATAATGGTGAAAAGAAAGAATTTACCGAACATGGGTTCCAGATTACATTTACTCCAATGGTTACAGGCGAGATTATTGTTTTGCTGATGCCTCACTACAGTGAACTGAACAAAACCCCACCACAGATTACATCTCTGGCCATAATCAGTAATGCATCTGAATTGACGATGGACGATATCGATGAGTTGCTCACCAGAGGCTTGGAATTGGCACATTCTACAAGTTTCACTGGTATTGCAGCACAAAAAGAAGTTCAGGAAAATGGAAAGGACACCGTTAATATTCCCCATCACAACCCAATTGGATTTAAAAGGTATGAAACAACTGAAAAAGCTAAGAAATTGTAGTGCAATATGTTTACTGCTGTTTATAACAGCCTGCAACAATGAAAACAAGCCTGCCGAGCCGGTTCATACCGATACAAAAGATGCGGTTTCCATTCCGGCCACCATCTCGTGGGACATTGTGCGGGAGTACCCTCATGACCCCGGCGCATTTACAGAAGGGCTTGAATATGCAGATGGCTTTCTGTATGAAAGCACCGGACAATACGGGCATTCTGATATCCGTAAAACAGACCTCAAAACCGGTAAAGTACTTTTGCAAACCAAAATGGAAGCAAGGTATTTTGGAGAGGGCAGTACATTACTGAACGGGAAAATTTATCAGCTTACTTACAGGGAAGGTAAGGGGTTTATTTATGATGCAGCTACATTGAAGCAAACCGGAACATTTCATTTTGATGCAGTGGAGGGGTGGGGGATGTTCAATAATGGATCCAGCCTGATTTTTGACGATGGAACTAACGTTTTTCATTTCATAGACCCCAACACTTTTAAAGAGATTAAGAAGCTGACTGTTACAGATGAGCATGGCCCGGTAAATGAAATAAACGAGCCAGAACTGATCAACGGCTTCATATATGCTAACCAGTGGCAAACTGAGAAGATACTGAAAATAGATACAGCCACCGGAAGGGTGGTGGGCAGGGCCGACCTGAGCGGGATCCGTCAGCGAATAGGTATACCTGCACTTTCGGGCAGGCAAGGTACTCCTGATGTAATGAATGGTATAGCCTGGGACAAGGCGGGTAACCGCATCTTTATCACCGGCAAAAACTGGCCTAAGGTGCTGGAGGTAAAGCTCGACAATTAACTTCATTTAACCTTTATTAACCTGCAACATTGATTGAGTTATATAAATTTGTTGGTAGCATATTATGCAGTTTATATAAAAATATTCAGTAACTTAGCTATGTAAAAGTCCAACTTATGACAATCTTCCTAATGCTTCCCGGCAGCCCTTTACCAGACTGGCTGATATTGCTTTTCCCACTTGCATTACTTCTGCTTTTTATTCAATGCTGGCAATGGATACATAAATGGTACAAAAACCGGTTGGTGATGCAGCATAATTCAGAGTCACTGCCGCATCATGAAATTGTAGTGGAAGATTCAAATACAGAAATTTGATTGAATTAGTTGCGGTACTCTTTATGGCTTTTTTGTAAATTACGGCCCATACTATACTGCCCGCTGGGTAGAATTATGCAATGAAAAGTTTCACGCAAAGTCGAAAAGTCCAATTTTGATGATTGATAATAAGCGCATTATAAAATCAAGACTGCAAAGCCAACAATTCCTGCAATGCACAATTTTACCAGGCGTAAAGTATATTGACTTCAGGAGGAGGTCGCAGCTTATTGTTGTTCCTCTGAATGCCAAAGAATGGAGATATAGCTGATAAATACCTTTCAGAATGGTGTATGCAGATAATTCTAGTGCGATTGTTGGGCATAGGGCCAGAATATGCCTGATTCAGCCAAAATGTTGAAATTGCAGATTATGCGAATTCATACATAGTCCCCAAAAGTTACCAGATCTTCGAAATCAAGTTTTGATTCGAAATTAATATTGTATTTTTTGTTCCTGGCATACACTGTTTTGATGTTTTTTGCAGGCATTAAGTCAAAGTCATTTACAACTGTACTGCCAGTTAATCTTAATTGAGTTAACTCCGGCAAATTTCTTACAAAAGAAACAGATGCCAGATTCCTGCAGTTCTCAAGCTCTATTGCTTTCAGGCGCTTCGCAGTTCCCAGTGCTGAAAAATCAACCATTTTAGGACAAGAATCAAACTCAATATATTCCAACGAATCCAGTTCACGGATATTCGTTATGTCTGTCAAACTTCTTAACACACCTAACGAAATTGCTTTCAGCTTTTTCAATTTACCAACACCCTTTAAACTTTTGCATTTAGCTGTTTTAAATGATAAACATGACAAATTTTCTAGCATATTAATGTGTTCTAAATTTTCTTCATCAAACTCAGAAACCAATAGGTCCTTCAGTGTGTTTTGCTTATGAAGATTATGTATGCTTTTTTTGTTCCAACGCATTTTCAGAGTAGATAACTGAGAAAGTTGACCAAAGTCAATTTCGTTAAACATTGTACCGACGGACAACTTTTCCAAATGCTTCAAAGTGTATAAAAAGGAATGGTCAGCATTAATCTCATTGAATAAACTAAGCAATTTTATATCAGCAAAAATCCGAGAGAATTCCTGAAGGAAATCTGTATTTAATTTACCATTCAGCCCCAATATATTATATCCGTTTTTGAACTCTTTTCTGGCTTGTTCTAAATCCGAATTTTCATTAACGGAAAGAGTATCCTGGCCATACATAAAAGTATCCATACAGTTATAAGTTTAAAATGAAAGTTATTGTTTTTACTGATTATTTTTACTTTCAGAAAGCTAAAGTTATTCATCAATTTTGTAAAATGGTCATGAGGTTCAGTGGTAAATTGGTTTATTATTTACCGGGTGTTCTGATACTGTTTGCCGCCTGCAAATGGATCAGCGGACCAGATGAACTTTTGAAAAAGTATGGTGAAAAATGGGATCCGGTACGAAAGAAGGTCGGGCTATTCCTTATTTCCGGACACATAAAAGAATACTTATCAACGCCGGATAAAGGAAATGCTTACATTATTTATTACAATTTTACGGGGCAGGAATATAATGACTCCTGTAAGATACACCAGGTTCAGCAATATATCAGGAGCGACTCGCTTCTTGAAGAATGTGACCATATCTACGGCAAATTTATGGATCGTACTCCGGATGGTAACTACCGGGAACAACTGGATTATGACTATTATTTTTACGACTGCACTATTGACTATAAATTCCACAAGAAAGGCTGGGAGTGCCAAATATCAAACAGCAGGCAATTTGGATTCCTTGCTGAAATTCCTAAAAAGACAGCAGACTCATTATTAAAGGACTGGAACGTGATTATCGACATGAATAATGAGTAAACACAGTTTCGTAAATAGCAACTCTAATAATTCAGAACGTTCAGGTAAAATTCCAAAGACCAGCAACGCCAATAATTCAGGTTCAGTAATTCGCTATTTCACAATTTTTTTAGTTTCCTGAGCGTTATGATTTCATGCAATGTCAATTAAAATTATAGGTATAGGCGTTTAGATCGCAATAATGTAGCTTTGCCTTATGGAGAGGCGAATTACCTTTGCAGGTGTGAATTCAATTATGTTCCACCAACGGTTTAAAACAGACGACGACTGCCTGGAATATTTATCCGG
>CAIVEH010000222.1 GCA_903904855.1 uncultured Bacteroidota bacterium
CTGGAGTTCAGACGTGTGCTCTTCCGATCTCGGGTAAATCAACCTTTATCTTAAATTGTTCGACAGGGAGTTATCCTAATGCCAACTACAGGCTTAATTACAGTTTAGGCATAAACGGAAACAATATCAATGTTTCATTTTCAAATATTACTCCTATAAGCCAGCAACCATCCATTAATCCATCAGCCCCCGCCACGGCTTATGTACCTCTTGAAGTTCTTAACAATGGCAGTTATCAAATGTCATTTCAGATTGGGTCAAATACTTATAAAGCAACATTGGTAGTGTCCGATACTGATTATACCATAACTTATCCAAATCCTTCTGCTAACGTGGTATTTAAGAAAACTGCGATGAAGAAAATGCAGGTCAACACGATCTGGGGTACTGCATGGGCGGGCAGCCTGAATAATGCAGCTAAACTAAATGGCATTTTTGATTCATTAGTAATGTATGGCGCCCAGCCTTATACTGGTCCGGTGGGCGACTACTACCTGTTCAAGAGTGATTCGGGATTTACAAACAGTCCGCTAGGTGCAGGTATGATGCAGAAGCATTTCCTCTATAGCTACACAGGTGATTTTGCCAATATTGATACCCTTATCATGCACTATCAAAGGGCCAGTCGGGACTCGCTGAGTATAATAGTGAATACTTATACAGGGATAATCAACTGGGTGTATATAGCGCCACCTATTCCGGTTACGCTTCAGAATGCTCATTGATAATCCACCAATATCAGTAGCCTGTTATTAGAAATGGTTGGCTGATTCCTACTTTAAGAGGCGCAAGCTACATCAAGCTGGTGTTAACCTTTTAATATACTCCCGGGCTTCATCCTGGGTGTAATAAGAAAAGTTACGGTAGCGGTGATGCACATCAATTATTTCCTCAATGGCATCGGCAACAAGTTCTTTATTTTCCCAGGTAGTAATATCGGCCATTACTTTTTCAAGGCAGCCTTTTTTATAGGCTATCTGGCCTATTACATGAACAAGGGTCCAGCGCACCCGTTTTGTTTTATCGAACTGCAATTCACGGAGCAGAGGAAGAATATCCTGGGGGTGGGTTCGGCCTCGCAGTTCAATGCCATGACATATTTCCCGGCGTATTTCTTTATCAGCGTGGTGCAGATATTGTTTCGACCATTCAATAACATTGACCGGATTTTTTTCACCCATTTTTTTCATTGAGCCGATTACTGCATTTCTTACAGAATGGTGCTCATCGAATAAACCGGTATCAAAAAAGTGTTTTACGATATGGAAATCCCACTTGCCAATTTCTCCGGCTGCATTAACTACTGTCTGCCTGATTTTATGGTTATCTTCAGTAAAGAGGTCATTCAATATGGCTATTATTTCTGTAAGTAGTTCCTTGTTGGATTGGTAAATTTTACCAATAGCCAGGTAGGCAGTTTTACGGATATAGGTATCATCATCAGAAAAATAGAGCAGCAACCGGGATCGCAGATTGTTCCGGATATCGGCTTCAATATAGGAGGTTATCTCTATTACCAGGCTGTCTCTCTTATCTTTTTCGAGGTCGTAAAAGGACATAAAATAGTAACCCTGATTATTGGTGAAAAATCAACCAGGATATGAGATAATAAAGTTATGATGAATTAGTTTACACCCAGTAATTCAACCTCAAATATCAGAGTGCTGTTTGGCCCGATAGCTGGCCCAACCTGCCTGTCGCCATAAGCTAGGTGTGGTGGAATAAAGAATCGCCATTTGCTTCCTGCGTTCATCAGCTGCAGGCCTTCGGTCCAGCCTTTAATTACCTGATTGAGCGGGAATGTAGCCGGCTGACCTCTCTGTACTGAACTGTCGAATACCTCACCGGTAATCGTTGTGCCATGATAATGGCAGTTTACTTTACAGGTGGAAGTTGGTTTTGGACCATCACCTTCTGTAATTACTTCAAATTGCAAACCACTTGGCAATTCGGTTATGCCGGCCTTTTGTTTGTTGGCGGCAAGAAATTCCTCTCCTGCCTTTAAGTTTGCTTGCATTTTTTCGTTCTTCATTTTTAAAAGCGTATCTGCAATGCCCATTGTTAATAGTTTGTGCAAAAGTATTGTATTAATTCAATGGCTGTAAGCATATTTAACATTAAATTGCGGCTAATACAATTTACAATTAATATATTTTATTTGTAATTATTAATTCTATTTTTTTTTATAATATCCTGTTATGCAAGAA
>CAIVEH010000223.1 GCA_903904855.1 uncultured Bacteroidota bacterium
CAGCCTGGTTTAAAGTAATGATCCAGGTATTTACCTGTTTCATCAATCCTGTCATCATCGCAATAAATTATTTCATCATCCGGGTGTTCATTCAGGTATTTTACAAATTCAAACAGGCAATCGGGTGTAAGCAATGCGCCTGGTTCAAGGAATAAATAATATTCACCCTTTGTTTTTTTTATGGCAGTATTTATGGCAGAAGTTAGGCTATGTTCTTCAGTTTGTATTATTTTTATTTTTGCATTTGATTTTTTTTCCGGCAAATTATTCAATCCGGACTCACTGCTACCTGCCAAGCACAATTCCCAGGATGTGTATAATTGATCTTCTATTGATTTAATAGTGGCTGCAAGTATTAATGAGTCAGGTTTCTTTGTTACCAGTATTATACTGATAGTGGGGGTAAATGAAAGTATTTTGAATGTGGTATTAAAATCTTCAGTGATCTTAGTGATGTTCAATTGTTTTCTGATCCACTGATTGTAATCGGGTGGGGGATCCCTGTGCAATAGTTTTTTTTTAATAGCACCGGTTATAACTTTCATTCCCGGTCGGGTAAATGCAAAAGCTATTAATTGCAGTAATGCGGATAGTTTTCCGTTTTCAGAATTAAGGACCTTTGAAAATTTTTTACTCATTTTTTACCGCTTGGGTAAAAGTACAAGAAAAATCGGGGAAGCATTCTAATCAGAATAGCATTTTATATTGCTCGCATATGTCAGCCGCAAGACCCCGGTGGGTTATTTCGCCCTGCTCCAGCAATATGGCATTATCGCAAATATCTCGAACCCCATCAGGGAAGTGGGAAACAAATAAAATGGTCTTACCCTGATTTTTTATCTGTCTGATTTTTTCAACGCATTTTATCTGGAACCCCTGGTCGCCAACAGCCAGTACTTCGTCAATAATCAGGATATCTGAATCATTGGCCAGAGATATGGAGAATGCAAGGCGGGCAACCATGCCAGAGGAGTATTGTTTTACGGGCATACGCAGCGCCTCATCGCTCAGTTCAGAAAATTCGCGGATATTGGCCACCGCATTTGTATTTTTTCGCGGGATACCATAGAGCGATAAAAGGAGGGTAATATTTTCGTAGCCAGTTAGTTCCTGCTCCAGACCTGCACCAATAGCCAATATTGGGGCAAAGGTACCATTGACTGTAACAATGCCGGCCTTAGGTTTAATAATACCTGCAATGGTGCGCAGCAATGTGCTTTTACCCGAACCATTCCGCCCAACTATGCCCAGGCTTTCGCCTCTTTTTACTTCAAAAGAGATATCGTTGATGATAGTCTTTGATTTGAAAGGGCTTTTGCGTTGTGTAATGAGGTCTTTAAGCGAATATACGCCTACATTGTTCTGCCAGAAGCTAACATGTACATTTTCCAGTTTTATGATAATATCTGAATTCATTGCATGGATTAAATGGCAGAAATAAATTGATTTTTTAACCTGCTGAACACAAAATGGCCAATGGCATACATGCCGATACAAATAATCAGGCAATTGCCCCATTGCTGTAATGAGGGTGCAACCGGATCGTATAAAATGCTGCGTCCAAGTTTTATGAAGTAGTAAATAGGATTACAGTTAATGAAGAATTTGTATTTTGGGTCAATGCTGCTTTCCGCATAACCGATAGGTGTCATAAAAAAAAGTGCAGGCTGAATTGTATTCCAAATAATGCTTATGTCTCTGAAGAATACATTTACCGAACTCAGAAAAAGATTAAGGCCTAGCGCAAAAACTGCAAATAAAAGTATGCATGGGAAAATTAGTAAAAGCCTGATATTATAATCCATACCAAACCAAAACATGATTATGAAAAAAATCAGAAGCGTCAACAGTAGGTTGAATAATTCACCAATTGTTTCGGAAAGCGGGAAGAAGTAAGAGGGTATATTCAAAGATTTCAGAAGTCCGACAGAACCAACAATACTACCAACCGATTGGCCGGTGACATTGGAAAAGAAAAACCATAAAATCAGCCCAGAAGTAACAAACAGGATATAATTGGGGATTCCGGAGTTGTGTTTAAATATAACAATGAATATAAGGAGGTAAAGCAAAGGTTTAAAGAAGCCCCAAAAAAAACCAATTAAAGAGTTTTTGTATCTCAGGATAATGTTTCGCTTGCTTAATGCATATATACGGGTGATATTTTGCACGTTGTGGATTTTGTTGATACTTTGCAGTTTAGAATTAAAATCAGACTATAAGTTTAAATGGGGATTTTTGTAAATGCACGATTTCTTACTCAACCTGTTTCAGGGGTGCAAAGGTATGGAATTGAATGCAGCAGACAAATTAAAAAACTGCATCATGATATTACGTTTATTTCTCCCGGAAATATACTACATAAAGAGATAGCCAATGAACTTGACGTAAAGGTTGTTGGGAATAATACAGGCCATATATGGGAGCAACTCGATCTGCCGGTATTTATGGCCAAACAGAATGGCGCGCCATTGCTTAGTCTTGCCAATACAGCGCCTCTTTTTTGCAAAAACAATTTTATTACTATTCATGATCTGGCATTCTATCATCATCCGGAATGGAATTCTAAAAAATTCTCGGCCTGGTACAATTTTCTTGTTCCCAGGCTGGCAAGGGGAAGCCGTCATATATTTACTGTAAGCCAGACAATTAAAAAAGAAATTGAGGATTGTTATAAAATAGCTTCGGAGAATGTTTCTGTAACCTATAACGGTATTTCGCAAAAAATGCTTGAGAGTGCTGGTGATAAAAAGCCGGTTAAGGAAAAAATAATTTTTTCAGTAGGGTCATTCAATGTCAGGAAAAATCACCAAAAACTTTTGACAGCATTTATTGAAAGCGGGCTGGGGGATACTTACCAGCTGGTAATAACAGGAGACCGAAACAAGGTATTCAAGGAAGCAAACCTGAATGAGGAAATTTTAAAGAACAGCAATGTGAAAATATATTCTTCCCTTCCGGAAGATGAACTGATAAGTATGTATCAGAAAGCAGAAATAGTGGTATCAACTTCATTGTATGAAGGGTTTGGTATTCCATTGCTTGAAGGTTTGTTCAATGGTTGTAAAATAATTTGCTCAGATATTCCGGTATACAGAGAGTTATACGATGGTCATGCAAGATTTTGTGACCCACTCAATATTACTAGTATAGTTTCGGCTTTAAATAGTTCGATTAATGAGAATTTTTCAAAGCAAAATTCAGGATTGGATTTATTGTTCAGAGAATATAACTACAGGCGATCAGCTCAGATAATACTCGAAAAACTGACCAGGAAAAATGCATAAAAAAAGGTTGCAAATGCAACCTTGAATATTTTAGAACAAGAATAATTAGTTACCTATTTGGCAGCAGCCAGTTCCTTGACTTTTGCCAAAACCTCAGCTTCTCCACCAACTTCATAACCAGTATGTGAAAATGCTACCTTGCCATTTTTATCAATTATTAACAGATATGGAACCGATTGAAAACTCAACGACCTTTTCAGGTCTGAATTAGCATCCATGTAGTATGGGAATGTCCAACCCTGAGATATTGCATAGGTGCGAACCATACCCTCGTACCTTGCCTCATCGATAGAAATAGTCATATAATTGAAGTCGGCTTCTTTTTTCCAATCAGCTAATTTTGCCGAAATATTTTTGATCTCCTTTTTACAAGGAATACACCAGGTAGCCCAAAAACTGATGACTGTAACTTTTCCTTTTTCAATAGTAGTATTGAAAGCCATTTTCTTACCTGAATTTACGTCTTTTATCTCGGTGTCGGGCAACTCTTGTGCAAAGACTGCGAGCGAAAAGCAAAAACAGGCAATTGTCGTGAATAATTTTTTCATTTTTTCTTTGTTTTAAAATAAATAAGCAAAAACTTTGCCGAATATAAATTTAGGCACTAATTTCGGAAAAACTTTAACAATATCCTCAACTAAATGAAAAATTCGGCATTTTTATTTCTACTGGTACTCGCAACTACCAAATTGGCAGCTCAGGGAACATTTTCTGGCGACCTGATGATGAATATCAATTCCTTTCAGCGAGATTCAAATATTAAAGCTTCGGGCAACCAACTTTATGATAATTATCTTAGTGGCAGTGAAGGTTGGCTTGGTCTGCGGTATAATATAAAAGGGTTTACTTTTTCATTAAGGGCTGATGCTTTTAATAACTCCAACCTGAAAGTACCGGGAGCTGGCAGTACCGATTTCGGTATCGGGGCATGGAGCATTAGTAAGGAAACCAAAGACCTTTCGGTTACTGTAGGTACTATATATGACCAGGTGGGGAGCGGTATTCTTTTCAGGTCTTATGAAGACAGAGGTTTACTGATAGATAATGGTCTGGTAGGGATAGGGCTGAAATACAAACTGACCAGTAAAATCACGCTGAAAGGGTTTACCGGCCAGCAAAGAAACAACAGTGCTATATTAACTAACCAGGCTTTGCATACACCGGCCTATGGCCCTGTAATAAAAGGATTAAATGCTGAAGGTGATTTCAGTGCAGGCAAAGTGCACATCATTCCGGGTGTAGGTTTTCTGAACCGGACACTAGATAATGGATCATATGATGCGGTAAAGGCAACTGTAATATCCCAATATTCCACAAAAGATACTAACCAGCGATTTACTCCGGTATATAATATGTATGCTGGTTGTTTTTATAACACACTTACTTATAAAAATTTCTCCTGGTATATTGAGGGAGATTATAAATCAAAAGAGGCTATACTGGAGGATTCAATTGTCAATAAGCCCGGTAACGTAGAATATACATCTATTAACTATGGACGGAAGGGTATCGCATTAAGTCTTATTGGGAAAAGGACCCAGGATTTTGTAATGTATACATCTCCCAATCAATATGGTTTAAATGGCCGGCTCAACTGGCAACCTATTGTTTCGGTATTGCGTCCGGAACGACTTATTTCGCGCTATACCCCGCAATCAAAAGATATATCGGAACAGGCATATTCTGCAAATCTTATTCTTACGCCCAATGATTTATCTAATTTCACTTTTACGTATACCCATATTAATACTTTGGATAATGCTGATCTATACAGAGAAGTTTATGCCGAAGGATACTACCAGGGAATTAAGAACTTTATAATACAGGTTGGCGCTCAATACCTGGAATATAATATAAATCTGTATCAAGGAGGACATACTACGGCGCCTATAGTATATGCAGTTACACCTTTTACCGAGCTTACATACAGGATGAATGAAAAGCAATCGCTCCGCGCAGAGCTGCAATATATGAGTACTAAGCAGGATTATGGTTCGTGGGGGTTTGTATTGCTTGAATATGATATGGCGCCAAGATGGTCAATAGCTGTTTCGGATATGTATAATTTGACTATTAACAAAAATGATGATAATCCGAACTTTAATGATCCGGGTTTCCTGACTAAAAAAGCAAATAATTATTATAACTTTTATGTTGCTTATTCTAAAGGCCCTAACCGTTTTTCGCTTGCTTATGTAAAGCAGGTTGATGGAATCAATTGCAGTGGGGGAGTGTGCCGGTATGAACCAGCATTCAGTGGTATTAAAGCTACCATCACATCGAGTTTCTAAGACTACAGTTTATTTTACCCTGTATAGCAGCTAAGGAACATCTATTCATACAGGATAGATGTTCTTTAGCTGTTTATGTTTTTCTTCGATTCTGGTAGGGTTTTTATGTCCAATTATGGTTTCAGGCAGTAATTTACGGAATGAAATTATTATAGTTGTCTTTCGTCTTATTATTGATTTAGTAGCCACCCCGTCCTTTTTATTAAATAATCCCAATTGAATTAGCATCGCGTGGAGTTGGTTTCCGGATAGTAACTTAATTAGTCAATTTTAACCAAATTTAGAGCCAATCAGCGCATTTTAGCCTGCAAAATGGGGTTTCCTAGTAGAATCCATTGAAAATACTACCCAATCGGGTGATTCATTTTACACTAATACAAAGTGAAACCACCCCATAAATTTTGCATAATCAAGCGCCTTTTTACAGTTAATCCTGATTGTTTTTTTGTCTTTTGTATGATCGGCCCAGATGGTGAATTGCACTATACACTCCAGGTTTATGTGTTTTAGATACTATATTGTGAAGTAAATATATTGTAAAAATAGTGTATTTATATGCAAACTATAATTCTAATTAGATGAAATAGACAAATAATGCATTGGAATCATGTAATTCATTTGGCACTATTGATATATGGTCAAAATAAATTATTCCAATATGGAGTAGAAAATTATTAATATTTTCTATAGCGGAGGCTGAAAATAAGGATTTATATTCCCTTTTGCAATTCGCATTATAAATAAAATATTTTGTAAAAATTTGATTTTATATTTTATAGCCTATTGTTGTAGACAATAGAATTATTTTAGGCTTAGAATATACAAATGCAAAATAACATAAATTTGAAAAATATAATAATTTACAAAATCAGGTTCTTTTATGCCCAATCTGTTTCTATTTAGAGTGATTTATAAATATTATGCATTATAATTTCATTCGTACACGAAGAATGCAATTGTGTATTTGTAAAATTAGCATATATTTAGATTGATTGCGAAATATGAAAATTATTTGCTGTGTGTTTGGCGTATTTTCAGTGTTAGTTTTTACTGAAAAATTTGTTGCTAACAACTGATTTTTTCAATCAAAAATTAATCAAAATATAAGTTATTTGAAAATAATAAAATCGTAATTATCTATTATTAGGTATTTGCCTATTTTTATTCACGCCTAAAAATGGGCCGTTCATTACAAATTCAGTGTAATTCCTATCATTTGCACTATATAGATCAAGAACGAAGTTACTTTTGGACCCAAATTCAAATTGGTATGAGTAAAAAATTATTTCAAGAATTATCAACTAGGAAAACAACTTCTCTCTTCAGAAATAACACAACTATATATATGAAAAATTGTATGGACTTATTGTCGAAAGTTGCAAAATGGATGTTTAATTTGAAATATGCTTATGCATTAATCAGTTTGCTGTTTGTTTTGCTTTTCAGTATGCCTTCAATGGCCCAGATCTCCGGGTCATTGTCTGTTTGTCAGGGATCTACAACGACACTGACAGACGCCAATTCTGGGGGTGTCTGGAGCAGTAG
>CAIVEH010000224.1 GCA_903904855.1 uncultured Bacteroidota bacterium
CAACTACTCTGATGACCTTTTCGGAAGTAAAGATGTTGGTTATTAAAACAAGAATGAGAAAGTACCAGGTTATTTAAGTTCCTGTAAGTAATATTAGAACCTGCAACTGTGGAAATAATTATTATATTATAAGTTTTTGCGCTCTTTTACAGACTTTCAAAAAAATATACAGAAAGCATCTTTATTTTATTGCAACTCCTCCCTATTCATTCCTTCGTGTAATTTTACCACTGAGGAGATTGAATAATGTGAACCGTATAAATAATTTATGCATGGGTAATATCCAGGCTGGTTAAATTGAATGATATGCTATCTATAATAGTGCTGTCTTATAAATCAAAAGAAAGACTTACAGTTTTAAGGGACAAGATTGATGTAGTATTGGTGGCAGCCTCTATTCCTTATGAATTAGTTATTGTTGATGATGGCTCCCTGGATGGTTCATTTGACATTGCCTTATCGCTTGAGAAAAAATATGATAATGTCAGGGCTTATGAGCTCAGCAGGAATTATACTTCTCATTATTCTATATTGGCAGGTCTAAAATTGGTAAAAGGCGACTGCGCCACAGTGGTACCTGATGACGAACAAACTCCTTATGAAAATTTGGTTAAAGTGTATAGGGAATGGCAAAAGGGGCATAAGATAATTTTTTCGTATAGAACACAAAGAACAGATCCCTGGCTGACCAAGAAATTTGCACAATTGTTTTACAAGATAATATCTGCTATTTCAGACTTCAGTTACCCTTCACAAGGCATAGATTCTTTTTTTATAGACAGAGAGATCATAGATATTCTTAATGAACAAATCCACCCAATAAATACAACTACCTATACTGAATTGCTGCGATTAGGCTTCGATCCTCTTTATGTACCCTATGTCAGACTTAAAAGCACTGTTGTAAAATCCAGGTGGACATTTAAGAAAAAGTTCAAACATGCAAAAGATTGGTTTTTTTCCACATCTTCTTTTCCAATAAAGCTAATAACATATATTGGACTAACGGTTTCATTGCTGGCATTTTTTATTATTATATTCTATTTGTATATTAGCATTTTTGGCAATAATAATTACTGGAAAGTATATGTAAAAGGTTGGACCAGTATCATATTAGCCATTTCTTTTTTCTCCGGATTAATCCTATTAAGCCTGGGGATCATATCAGAATATATTTACAGAATATATGAAGAGGTTAAGAACCGTCCGGGATATATAATAAAAAAGAAACCGACTGATAGCTTAAATTGAAATATACATTTGTAATCTGTGCCAGTAAACAAAATATGAAAATACCATACCTTTCGTTTGAAAAAATAAATGCCGATGTAAGGAGCGAACTAACTCCCGCCTTTGAAAAATTCATAGATTCAAAATGGTACATACTAGGCGAATCTGTTAAATCTTTTGAAGAATCATATGCCTTGTTCAACAAAACACGTCACTGCATTGGCGTTGCAAACGGCCTTGATGCTTTGATTCTGTCTTTAAAAGCACTCAATATCGGGCCGGGAGATGAGGTGATCGTACCTTCAAATACCTATATAGCTACCTGGCTGGCCGTTTCGAGTATTGGAGCAAAACCAATACCTGTAGAGCCAAGGATTAATACTTACAATATTAACCCTGATCTTATAGAAGAAAAAATAACAGCACAAACAAAAGCTATAATACCTGTACATTTATATGGCCAGGCCTGTGAGATGGATGCTATAATCCACATATCCAGTAAGCACAATTTATATGTGGTAGAGGATAATGCACAATCGCAGGGTGCAAGCTATAATGGCACGCTTACCGGAAGCTTCGGACATATTAACGGGACCAGTTATTATCCTGGTAAAAACCTGGGAGCATATGGAGACGCAGGCGCTATAACCACAAATGACTCAGATCTGGATAAACGTACCCGGATGCTAAGAAACTATGGCTCAGAAAAGAAGTATTATAATATTGAAAAGGGTATGAATTCAAGGCTTGATGAGTTGCAGGCAGCCTTACTGTCTATTAAGCTACAACACCTGAACCTATGGAATGAAGAGCGTAAAAAGCTGGCTAATATATATGACCAGGAACTAAAAGGTATACCGGATTTAATTCTCCCGTTTACTGCAGAAAAGGCTACTCATGTATACCATATCTACAATGTGAGGACAAGCCGAAGAAATGAATTGCAGGAATACCTCAATAGCAATGAGATTGGAACCTTAATTCATTATCCGGTTCCTCCTCACCTTCAGAATGCCTATACTGAACTCGGATATGGTAAAGGAGCATTCCCTGCTGCTGAGATCATAGCAGAAACTTGTCTGAGCCTGCCTTTGTACCCTGGCTTGTCGGAAGCTGAAATGTATGAAATTATAAAAAACATAAAATATTTCTTTAACTCATAGTCTCCTGTTTATTATTTATTTGTAACATTTCTGCTTCAAAAATTGCGCTGGAGAAGAATTTTTCAGCCTCAAAAACAATATATGGGAACTGCGGATTTGGCAGAAACTTTTGAAGCTGACATTTGGTACATGGGTTATATTCCCTGATTTGCTGCACTAATTTGTACCAGACTATTATGTGAATCAGCTATTTTTACACCCGGAAGGTAAATATTCTCTTAAATAAGTAAAGAAGATGAAGATAGGAATAATGCAACCTTATTTTTTCCCGTATCTGGGTTATCTTCAGTTGATCAGTGCTGTAGACAAGTTCCTATTATTTGATGATGTTCAGTATATCCGGCATGGCTGGATAAACCGCAACCGCATATTGAAACCAGTTGAAGGGGTTCAATATGTTATTCTTCCACTTGCAGAGCATAACAGGGACACACTCATCAGGGAGATAAAGGCAAAGGAGGGTGATGACTGGAAGATCAGAATTTTGCGCCAGATAGAGCATTATAAAAAAAAGTCGCCTTACTATCCGCAAGTGGAGCAATTACTTACTGAAAGCTTTAATACAGCTGAATTGAATGTTACGAGGCTTAATGGCCATTTTATTAAACAGGTTTTCAAATATTTGGGTATTGATTTTGAGATTAACATTTCTTCGGAGATGGGATTTGATTATTCAAACGTTAATGATGCCGGAGAGTGGGCATTAAGAATTAGTGAGCAACTTGGCGCCAGTGAGTATATAAACCCTCCCGGAGGCATAGCACTATTTGATAAAACAAAATTCAGCAACAGTAACATTAAGCTTAGTTTTATTCATCCCGAATTAAAAGATTATAGTCAGCGGAGAATTACTTTTGAGCCGGGACTGTCTATTATAGATTTACTGATGTTTAATGGACCAGAAAAGGTAAGGGAAATGCTTAACGATTATACAATATCATGACACCAATAGGAGGTTATTTTGAACTGGAATTAAATAAAGGAAGTAATCATTATCATGATACTCCCTATGTTTTGAAAAGTGGCCGTTCGGCGTTAGGTCACATACTGAATTACATTAAACCTAAAGTTGTATACATACCGTATTATACCTGTGATGCTCTACTGGAGCCATTCAAGAATACAAATGTTCCATTCCTTTTTTATGAATTAAATAATTTTTTAGAACCAAAAACTACAATTGAGCTTAAGGAAGGTGAATATTATTTGTATATCAACTACTCAGACCTTAAACGGAACACTGTAAACAGTTTATCTGAATTATACAGAGATAGACTGATTGTAGATTGTACACAGGCATTTTTCATGAAGGGAAATGGTGTTTCATGGTACTTTAATTCATGCAGAAAATTCTTTGGCGTTCCAGATGGTTCCTATTTGTACTGCCCTGATGGAATAGAATTGCCAATGGTAAATGACCGGAATGAAAATTATGTTACTGATCACTTATTAAAACGATTTAACGGGCATGTGAGAGAAGGATATAATTGTTTTCAGGAAAATGAATTGCTTGCCGGAATGAATATATCAGGAATATCCAAGCTAAGCGAATACCTGCTTTCTCAAATTAATTATAACGCAATTATCAGCGCCAGGCGCACAAATTATGAATACCTGCATTCCCAATTTGAGGATTTCAATAAGTGTGAGGCGGCAATGAACGTTGATAAAGTGCCAATGTATTATCCATTACTTTTGAGTGAAACTATAAATAAACAATATTTTTATGATATAGGCATTTTTATACCTACATTTTGGCGAGATACACATTCGAGAGGGTTTGCAGGATTTGAATTTGAAAAGGAATTATCTGATAAAATGCTTGTCTTGCCAATTGACCAGCGGTATACGCTAGAAGATATGACATTACTTTGCACATCCTTAAAACGCATTCTATAAAAAATGAATAACCAGCAAGGTTTAATGGTAAGTGTATTAATAATCACGTATAAACATGAAAATTATATTGCGGAGGCTATAGAAAGTATAATATCGCAACGTACTGATTTTGAATTTGAACTGGTAATAGGAGAGGATTTCAGCCCTGATAACACCAGGAAGATATGTGAGGAGTATGCCAAAAAATACCCGGAAATAGTAAGGCTGTTACCCTCGGAAAGGAATTACGGACCGATGGGAAACTACCTGAGAACCCTGAAGGCATGCAGAGGAAAGTATATAGCCCTGCTGGAAGGGGATGACTACTGGTGCGACAATACAAAGCTGCAAAGGCAATTTGATTTTCTGCACAACAATCCGGATTTTACTATTTGCTTTACCGCAGTTGGCATAGTAGATGAAATGAACCTGAACCGTAATGATGAGTATTTTTTTCCGGCATGGACAAAGGATGTTTATACGATAGAGGATTTCATCGTGTCGGAGATGAATATAATACCAAC
This sequence comes from uncultured Bacteroidota bacterium, assembly GCA_903904855.1. Lineage (GTDB taxonomy): Bacteria > Bacteroidota > Bacteroidia > Chitinophagales > Chitinophagaceae > Nemorincola. The sequence goes on from CAIVEH010000224.1 coordinate 4,796, forward strand.
GCCTACTATTATGTTCAGGAATGAGCTGCCTGATCCACTGCCTGATTTTTATGTAAATACAATGGTTGGTGATATGGGGCTTGAATTGTTTGAGGGAGATAAAGGCAAGGCAAAACTGCTTGAAGGTAAAACTGCGATTTACCGTAACCATTCGGCAGGACTTAGTAAAACACCAGAAAACCTGGCAAAGGCTGAGGATGCCCTGATGAAATTGTACCGGGATTTCAATGAATATAGCGAATACAGGTATGATAAAATATTCAGAAAGCGGTTTTTGGAGAATGCAAAAGTGAAACTGATATTCGGCGCTACCGGGAAAAAAGGGCTTAACCGTGTACGGCATTATTTTAAAAATATCCCCGCTTATTTTAAATACTCAGACAAGCTAAACCTTAAGGAAATACTGTATTACCACTATGTATTGTTTTTCCCGTGGTTACTTAAAAAGAAAAAGTGAAGCAGATAAGTTTGCTCCTAGTGGTCCGGCCTGATGAGCAAGTAAAATTCAGCTGAAAACCAACTACCTGTATATCAATATTTCATTTCTGCCTAGATTGTTGTGGCAGGCACGGTACATGCCCTCACTGTTGAAAGGCATCTCGATATTGCCATCTTTATCAATGGCTATAAGGCCGCCCTCACCACCTATTTTTACCAGCTTATCATTTACCACCAGGTCGCATGCATCTTTCAGTGAAAGCCCTTTATACTCTATGAGGCAGGAAATATCGTAAGCAACTACACTGCGGATAAACAGCTCTCCCACACCGGTACATGATATGGCACAGGTATTGTTATTGGCATAGGTACCGGCGCCTGGTATGGGACTATCGCCAATCCTGCCAAACTTTTTGTTGGTAAGGCCGCCTGTGCTGGTTGCAGCAGACAGGTTACCTTCATAATCGAGCGCTACGGCGCCTACAGTGCCGAATTTTTTAACAGTATGGTCGAGCTGCACCACATCGGCTTTAAGGGCATCCTGCCATTGCTGATAACGCTGCTGGGAATAAAAGTATGCATCGTCTTCAAATTGTAAATGCTGAGAGCGTGCAAACTCTTCAGCACCTGCACCGCTCAGCAACACATGACCGCTTTGCTCCATTACGGCTCTTGCCAGCCTTACAGGGTTGCGGATGTTGCTTACACCACATACACCACCAGCCTCCAATGTTTTGCCATACATGATGGCAGCATCCATTTCGTGGCCACCCTTGTTATTGAACACGGCACCCCTGCCTGCATTAAAGAGCGGGAAGTCTTCGAGCGATGCCACGGCGGCTTCAACCGCGTCCAGACTGCTGCCACCAACTGAGAGAATGGAATATCCCTTATCCAATGCATTGTGCAGACCTTGCTCGTATTGCTGCTGCAACTCGGGGGTCATTTCATTGCGTAATATGGTACCTGCCCCGCCATGAATGGCGATAGAAATATTGTTACGGCTCATTATTTTGCTGAATATTATTTTACAGGGTACAAAGCAAGTGAAACTAAAGAACGCAGACAAAATAAATTTTACTATCCTTATCCCTTATCTTTACATTAGTGAGGTTTTTACTAATCTATTCCTGTTGTGGTAACTAAAAGCAAAATACTGGCCTATTCTATGCTCTCGGTGGGTGTGTTGGGCGCTTTGTTTTTCAACAACAATATGAACCTGATACCTTATACCATTGTGTATAAAATACTCTCAATCATACTGGCTCTGGTGGCCATTGTTTTTCTGTATACCATACCGCCCGACAATAAACTCAGGGAACAAATGCAACTAAAATACCTGATAGATGGGCTGAAAGAAAAAGGGGCTCCGCTTAAAGCAGATCTTACCAAATGCTCTATACTTGAAAACAGCTATACCGAGGCTCAGGAGTCAAGACCGATGTATGAAGCCATAGCTTTTGGTGAATTGCAAAACATCATGCCTGCCGATGATAATTCGGTGATAGACAAGACCACCAAAACCAAACTGGAAAATATTACCCTGTCGATACTGGTATATGAGGCAGAGGTTCTGGGGCAACAAAGAAAATTTTACAGCCAGGTGATTCATAAAGACAGGGCCACACTCATGTTTCTGCTAGAAGCTCAGAAGTATACCCTGATTTATTATGACAAGAATAACCCGTCGAGGTGCTACTTTGTACTCGATTTTCTGGATAGTTAGGCCATATCAAAAAATCGACTGGGGCAGCCGCAGCCTATGAGATTATGGCCATTCTAACCGGTTTCCAGGCAACTAAATAATTGCCGTTTCCAAATGTTTTTATTGGGTGCAGGTAATGATATTAGTTTATACATCAAAAAGATTTATAAAGACCATAGTTCTCCTGGTCTCATATTAGAAAAGCGTATTTACAGGTGGTAAAATTCTCTTGGAACGCATTGATTTAAGTAATCATTTATTCCCTTTGGCAGTGGATCCGGACATAGGTTTTGGCTACTTATACAAAGTACGGATAAACGGATGTTTAGTGATTTGTTTTTCAGAAAATTAGTTTGCGTTATCCACAGAAAAAATTTCTATGATAGTGCGGCTGGAGGCTATGATAGCCCCAATACGGCCTATCATGTAACATTTTATTGGCAGTACGGAAAATGCGTTTCACCTTTGTGTCATGAATCAATATTTGAACCTCTAAACACTATCAGAATGAATACAGAATTACTATGGAATGACCGGCGTGAATGGGCAAAAGCCCTTTACCTGCACCTGGGTAAAACCGAAACAGAAATAGCAGCAACCGTGGGCGCCGATGAGTCAACTTTGCGCAACTGGATCAGGGAGGGCCTTTGGGAAGAAATGAAGCGGACCATGCTCACCTCAAAAAAGGCGCAACTGGAGCGATACTACCTGCTGCTGGAAGACCTGAACAGTAAACTGAAGAGTGAGAACGGAGTACCCGATACGAAGATTATCAATGCCATAATAAAACTGACGACAGCTATCTGCAAGCTGGAAAATGAAGACACTGTATGTAATACCATTGTGGTAGCCGAACAATTTACAAGCTGGCTGCTGAACATGGACCTTGAGTTTGCCAAAAAAGTAACTGTTCATTTCGACCTGTTTATCAAACAAAAACTGGCTGCGTAAAAGTGTCTCACTCAAAGGTAAGAGGTGTGGTCTGTAAAGGACTGTTTTAAGACAGCAAATTGCATACAGCAACTTTAAACCACTAAGGCCACAAGGGTAAGCACAAAGAGCACTAAACAGACATGGTGTAGCACTTAGGGGTACAAGGTTTGTTTCCCGGAAAGGCGTTTTTATCCTGTTCGTACTATAACCTATTGCATTTTCTCAACTTCCCTATTCTGTTTTGTAACCGTATGAAAAGCAAGTAATGAATCACTATGAAAAAAACGAAGTTCAAGCAACTAAAGCATTGGCAATTGCATGTGAAGATGGTACTCTCATCTACAGGCATCAATGAGCAGGAACCAGAGGCAGAAAAGAGAAAACGGATAAAGGCTCTGGAAGCAGATCCGGAAAAGTGGTTTAAGTATTATTTTCCGAAGTATGCCTTTGCTGCCCCGGCTGCGTTTCACCTGGCTGCCACGAACCGTGTACTGCAAAACAAAGAGTGGTATGAGGTGCGCCTGTGGAGCAGGGAACTTGCTAAAAGCACAAGAACAATGATGGAGGTGCTGTACCTGGTATTGGTGGGGCATATACCTGAAGAAACACAATTAATGTCGACCACTATGCAAATAAAACTACCTGTACCCGAGAGACAGAATGCGGAAGCTAAGCAAAGACTAAAGAAACGCTATGTGCTGCTGGTGAGCAACAGCGAGGATAATGCCATAAGGCTGCTGATGCCCTACAAGGCAAACCTGGAATATAATAAGCGCATAATACAGGATTATGGCTTGCAGATGAGCCCCGGCAACTGGCAGATGGGTGAATTTGTATCGCTGGATGGCGTGGCCTTCAGGGCGCTGGGAGCAGGGCAAAGTCCGCGCGGCACAAGGAATGAGGAGCGGAGGCCCGACATTATTTTGTTTGACGATGTGGATACTGATGCCGACTGCCTGAACCCGGAAATAATAGCCAGGAAATGGCGATGGATAGAGGAGGCAGCAATTGGTACAAGGAGTGTATCGGAACCAACGACTATCATCTTTTGCGGTAACCGTATTTCGGCTGATTGCTGCATAGAGCGGGCAATACAGATGGCCGACCATAAGGATGAAATCAACATAAGGGAAGAGGATGGCAATCCGACATGGCCGGAAAAAAACTCGAATAAGGATATAGACCGTGTACTGAAACAGAAAAGCTATGCGGCACAGCAGAAAGAATATTTCAATAACCCAATAACAGAGGGGTCGGTGTTTGAAGCAATGGCCTACAAGCCTGCAAGGCCTCTCAATGAGTATAAGATACTGGTATGCTACACCGACCCTTCTTATAAATGCAGCAATGACTACAAGGCTACAGTGCTGGTGGGCAAATGGCGGGATGAATACCATGTGATAAAAAGCTTTGTGGCACTGACTACAACGGCTGAGCTGATAAACTGGCACTACCAGATAATGGACCTGGTAAAGGGCTGTAACTGCTACTACCTGATAGAGGAAGTGTTTATGCAGGACGTAATAAGGAAAGAGATAGCAGATGCCGGTAAACGGACAGGCAGAAACATACCGATAAGCGGAGACACGCGTAAAAAACCGGAAAAGTTTATGCGCATAGAAAGCCTGCTGGAACCCCTTCACCGAAACGGGCAATTATACCTGAATGAAAACGAGCGGCATAACCCGCATATGAAGCGGCTGGCAGAGCAGTTTGTATCGTTTACACCAGGCAGCAGAGCGCATGATGACGGGCCGGATGCGGTAGAGGGTGCAGTGTGGAAGATTGGTGATATAATGGGAAGAGGCGGGATTATAACGTTTCCGAAAACGGTGAGTGAGAACAGGCTGTAGCTTCAGGACAAAGGATCTCTCGTAATGGCGCAAAAGCGCGGGTATATAAAAGACTGTTTTAAGGCCGCTATTGTCTGTATATACCGATTGTTGAAATTTAATAAGTTTATCCTGATAACCGAAGAATCAACTAAATTTACAATAGGCTTATGAAAAGAATTTTTCTGATATTCCCATTGTTTTTGGCATTGAATTGTTTCGGACAGAGCGAGACGAAGGAAGATTTTGTGAATGAAGTGTATAAATCTTTGGTTGGAAAAAAACACAATTATTATCTCAATGAAACGGCAAACGAAATAACTCAGGAACAGGACCATCTTAAATATTATAAAGCCGATTTGCAACAACTTATTCCAATACAGGTGATTAATGAATTATTAGATAATACTTTTCATAGCACTTCCGATACACTTTGGGACTTTACTAAACTAGTCAATGTTATAGGATATAATAACGATTCAAGTAAGCTTTTCTCACTTTTAAACGGACTTATTTTTTTACAGACCGGACCTGACAGCGAACAAACTAAAGCAAAACAAATTGAATTGGATCAAAGAGGTAACCAAATCGAGGGACTTTATACCTTTTCACAACCAGTTTTCGATCATACACATCAATACGCTTTAATGTCTTTGGGCTTAAATTGCGAAATGTTATGTGGTAATGGATATGTTTAACTTTTCAAAAAGATTAAAGGAAAATGGGTAAAAATAGGAAGTACAGATTGCTGGATAAGTTAACCTAATACAATCAGAATTTTCCAGAACTTTGCTCATCTGTTTAAAATTGAAACAACTCATGAAAAACAAAATCTTATTTCTTATTGTTGGCTTGTTTATTAGCTTAACCTCATTTGCCCAGCCGGAGAAAATGACGCGTGAGGAAAAGGATGCGAAGAATGCTGAACGGCAGGCAAGGGTGAACAGCAAGAATGATTATGCCAACTTCAAGAAACAGCTACTGGCACTGAAGCAATATGAGACGGAAAGACAGAAAATACCCCTGCTGCGCAAGACCAGCAAGATGCCGGTGAAGGTGGTGGTAGTGGTTGACTCGACAGATAATGATGCGGAAAGCAAAACATTGATTGGCTACATATGCCAGGTTGTGGGAGATAACGCTACCAATATGTATGAGATAACCTACGACCGGAGCCAGAAAACAATAGTGACTGTAAAGCACACCCAGGAAGCTATAGATGCCGATAAAGAACTACAGGAAGATATGCCTGAAAAAGTAACGCCCGGGAAGCGAGAACCCAGGAAAATTATAAAGCCAAAGAGCAAGCACGACGATGATGATAATGAACCAGAAGACAAGCCTGTAAAGGGCAGGCACAAAGACGATGATGATTGAGGACGTTAGTCTTAAGTATTTAGTCTAAAGTCTAAAGTTCGGATAATGGTATATCATGCTATCGGTCGCATATGCACTGCATTTGGGAAATGCAATCGTTGTATAAATAATGCCAAGTAAAGATTTGACAACTTTTAGAAAGTTCTAATCTAACCATCGCACCTAAATTCCTAAACCTAGATCCCATTTTCCAAACCCCCAACCCCAAATTCCCAATCCCATATAAACATGCCTATCATTACATCAGCAGATCTCAGTACCAATATTTACAGCGAGATCATAACAGAGATTACCCGAACAGACAACAGTATTACAGACAGGGCAGTGAATGCTGCTATACTGGAGGCGAAAATGTACCTGAGCCGATTTGATCTGGTACAGTTGTTCGGTACAGATACTACAGCTCCTGCTGTGCAGGATGAATACCTGAAGACACTTGTGAAAGACCTTGCCTGCTGGCATCTGATAAGGTTGTCGAATACCAATGTGGATTATACAACATACCGCACTGCTTACCAGGATGCCCTGACAGCCTTGAAGAATATACAGAGCGGCGGCTTGCAACCACAGGGCTGGCCTTACCAGGATACACATGCCGAAACTGCACCACCGGGCGATGCTATCAGCTGGCAGAGCAACCCCAAAAGACAAAATTATTATTAGACTTCTTATTATTTCATTCTTACCCGGATGGTCATTTGCATATTTGCACTTTGCCACATCTGCATATTATTATCATGTATTTTTCCTATTTCGAAAAAGACTGGGGTGAATTGTATTTCCAGGCGCTTTATTATCCGTTTAATGTTGTTTTCAGTGAGAAAATCCCTGAATTATTCGTTGTATCGCTGAACTGAAGTAATTAAGTAGTTGCAGTATCAAGGTTTAACTAAAGGGTTATACAAACAACCTGTCGGCATATCGGATATAGATAAGAAGACAAAAACATGCTATGGAATAAATGGCAACAGTAAGTATGGAATAAGGTTTGTTTTTGTCTTTTGTAAGGTTTTGCAGGGGTAGCATCAGCCAGAAATTAAATCCGGCGATCAACAAAAAAACACCATAACCATAAGGCGGCCTGAACAACCTGGCAATAATACCCAAAATGGGTACCTCATCGGTCAATAAAAAGCACAAGCCATAAATAGTAACCAGGTAAAGAAAAGAAATGTATAAGACAGCGAATGGAAGAGAGATAAGTTTACTATTAGTTAGCTTATAAATTACCTTAAACAGATCAGCAATCATCCTTCGCATCGATAGTCAATTTAATTTCGTTGGCCACCGCAAGATAATAGAATTTGAGTACAATTTTTGTTAGAAAACTGTAAATAGTTAACATTTTTAAGATAGTTCAAATATGGTAATATCGCACAAATCCTTAAATAACGGAAAAGAGATCATTATAAATGAACTCAACATCCGATCTGTAGACAGAAGCCGGAAAGATATAGCCACATGGCGCGGCGCATTGATGAGCGCTGAATCGGTATATTATCCCAACAGGTGCCGGCTTTATGATCTTTACGAAGATGTGGTACTTGACGGGCACCTGTCGGGGGTAATTGCCAAGCGGATAGATGCAGTGCTGAATAAAGAACTGAGTTTTGAAGTGGACGGCGTAAAGGTTCATGAGATGGATGAACTGATACAAACCCTGAATTTCCGCGAAATTATGCGCACGATTATGGAAACACAGTTATGGGGTGTGTCGGGAATAGAGTTTATTCCGGGTAAGGAGTTGGCCTTTGAGCTGATACCAAGGAAACACATCAAGCCGGAACCGGGTATTATAGCTTTTGAACAAACAGGGAATGAGGGCATTCCTTACAGTAACCTGGAGAACGTATGGGTGATGGGTGAAACCAGGGATCTGGGCCTGCTGCTGAAATGTGCGCCTTACAGCCTGTATAAAAGGGGCGGATTATCGGACTGGGCGCAATATATAGAACTGTTTGGCCAGCCTGTGCGCATCATTAAATACGATTCGTATGATGAGCAGACAAAAGCAGAGCTAAAGAAAATACTGGATGAAAGCGGCAGCTCGCTTTCGGTCATGATTCCACGCCAGGCTGACTTTGAGATAAAAGACGGCAAGCAGACCAATTGCGATGGCAACCTGCAATTGTCATTTATCAAGGCGCTGAACGATGAAATGTCGATAACCATACTGGGGAATACTGAAACTACTACCAGCAGCGAATCATCGGGATATGCACAGAGCAGGGTGCACTTGGACCAGCAATACGAGATAACAAAAAGCGACCTGATTTATTCTGCCGCCATGCTCAACTGCCCAAAGTTCAAAGGCATTTTGCAGGGTTATGGATACCCGGTAGAGAGGGGCAGGTTTGTGTTTTCGAAAGACCTTGATGTGGATTATCTGCAAACACGGGTAGCGATAGATAAGGAGGTAGCTCAAATGGTGCCGGTGCCTGCAAGCTACTGGTATGATACTTATGGAATACCTGCAATGTAAAACTTTAGCATTTACCCAACCTTTCCATAATAAAACATTGTCTTTTAACGTTAAGAATGTAGCTCTAATTAATCTATACAATATGAAATCAACTTTTTTTTCTATCCTACTTTCAGTTCTGGCTGCAATTTCGGTGGCCCAGACTTTTGAGTTCGGAATAAACGGAGGAATAACCCGATATACCGTTCATAATTTTTATGCAGGGACAGAATTTGAAAATGCTACCCATTTTCAAACTTCGGTTAATTCAGTTCCGATATCCGCAAGTGTAATGTATAATTACAAAAAATTCCAATTCGGCATGGCGGTTGAAAGAAATACTATAACCTACAAGAGCATGACTGAGCCTGATTTCGGAGGAATATTCGATCCGGTTTCATTTCAATATACAGTTCATCAGACCCCGGTAAAGCTGGTAGTAAACAGGGTAGTGCATATGAAAAAACTGTCGGGCTATGTAGGTTTATCGGGGCTTTATAGTTTTACAAAAACGCAAAGTAAAATAATTTACCCTCCATCCTGGGGCTCAGAGAATACTCAGAACAATGCGGGAAACGGTATTGGTTTTGCAGCACAAGCCGGCGCTAACTATTTTATTACCAAGCATATAGGTTTCAATGCAGAGGTATCAGGAAGATATAATACTTTTCCAACGGGGGCGCTGGATAAAAATATTATTTCTGTTCCGGTAACCATTGGATTCAGGTATAAATTATAATGCTTCAAAAAAACTTTATGAAAAAAACAATTATTGCAATTTTAGTTTGTGCAGCTGCAACTGCCAATGCTCAGAAATTTGAAATAGGATTTAATGGTGGTATTGGAATGAATACAAACCTGAAAAGTGCCTGGCACAAATATTCTGTGCCGTCTGAATATCAACCCTTTCCATTCTTGCCTGTCTTATCGGTGAAAGGAATATATAATCATAAACTCTGGCAGTATGGTTTATCGTTAGAATACAGACGGGTAGCCTATCTGCAAAAGGATTTTAAAGCGGTGGATCTTTATCCGCAACCAACGTTACTGCCAGGAACATGTTATGAATACTTTGGACCTTATAGATATATAGCTATCGGCAGTACACCGGTTATTCCGGTAAAAATATTTGTGAACAGGAAGATTAAATTGCACCGGTTTGAAACTTATGCAGGCCTATCGGCAGGATATCTCTTTATTGAAAATAGTCATAGAAAATTCCACATTAACTTGGAATCAATGACTCCCAACAATAATGGCTATAATGCGCTTTCAGTAGGAGTACAGGCAGGAACTACTTATTTCCTCACAAAACGGTTAGGGCTTAATGCAGAAATGACTGGAGACTATTTGCGGTTTCACAGTTTAAACTATATTCCTGTGCAGATGTTTAGTTTCCCGCTTTCAGCAGGTATATGTTATAAACTGTAATTCTTAAAATAAACTTATGAAAAAGACAATTATTGCAATTTTAGTTTGTGCGGCTGCATCTGCTAATGCACAGAAATTTGAAATAGGGCTAAATGGCGGATTGGGACTGAATACTGTTCCGATGTCTGTTCCCTCTTATGGCTGGAACTAAGACCGGAAGGTTAGTCCAGCCTCTGCCGTAGGCTTGTTCAAGGTGGCATATAACCATAATAGTTGGCGTTTCGGGTTAGAAGCCGACATTATGAACCTGTCGTATAAATACAGGGGGAATGGTTTCTATGTGCTAAATGGATATTCGGTAGAATCCTTTTACGAGTATAGAACGGCTAAACTGGGTTATCCGGCAATACCCTTAAAGTTGTTTGCAGATTATAAAGTAAGCTTGAAGCATGAAGAAATATATGGAGGCTTTTCGGCAGGATACGTTATGAAGTCACAAAACATAAATCTGAGTAATGCCGAATTATTGCAATATATTTCATCAATTTATGGCAATGGGTACACTATTGGGATTCAGCTTGGTGGAACCTATTTTCTGAACCAGAGAATCGGCCTGAATGCCGAGCTGCAAGGTAATTATATGTCTTTTCTGAATGGTTCTAACCGTTTATTTGAGTTTCCGGCCACTTTAGGTATCAGATATCGTATCGGTAAAATTGTTCATAAAATTACACCATAATGAATACCACAAAATCATGATTGCCAATTTCTAATTTTCTAATCCCTATCAAATGAATTCTCCTTTCGCAAATGTTTTCCTTGCGCTGCAAGCGTATATTCAGGCTAATGTGCCGGCAATAAAATATATAGACCAGGATCTGGGTCAGCTGAAGAGTGGCACAAGGCCGCCTGTGTCGTGGCCATGTGTACTGATTGATTTTGAAGACTTCTGTTTTGAAAACATGAGCAGTAATGTGCAGACAGCAAGCGGAGTGGTTGTATTGCGTCTTGGTTTTGCACCTCACAGCAACAGTTCTCAAGCTACGCCAACTCCCTACCTGCAGCAGGCAATCAGTTATTACGACCTGGAATGGGCTTTGCATAAAGCTATTCAGGGCTGGGCGCCAGGGGCTGATTACGGGCATCTGGTGCGTATCAGCGCTACAACACAAAAACGCAGTGATAGTTACCGCGTGCGTGAACTAAGATACTCACTGGCTTTTGAGGATTACAGTACCAAGCCTGTGCAGGACTTTGTGACTCCGAATTTGGCGATAATGGAACATATATTACCATAAGCATCTTGTATCAGTAAGCAATTAATTCAGCCCAATAGATATAATTATGATCAGAGTATACACTCTGCTAAATGGAGGACGCCCCTTTAGGGGGATGGGGTTTTTACCACTTCAAATGCGGCCATTTATTCTGGAAGTAGCAGTTTACAGTTGCTCTGCTTTTTATGGCAAAGAGCTGTTCGGGATTGCTCTGGATGATATTGGTAATGGTATTGGGTGAAAGGAAAAACTCACTGACCAATGTCCTGAGCGTGTCCTCATAACTCCTGTTTTTATAATAGCCGTAATAAAAATACCTGGCGAGCAGGCACTCATTACGCAGGCCCTGCAGCCTGTCATTTCTGCCTTTGCGGGTATTAGTGTTGAGGGCTTTGCTTTTGGTCAGTTCGTTGAATATCTTTTGAGTGCGCATCAGGATTTGAGTTTTGGGGGACCAAAGGTAACCCACAGATCGAAACCTGAAACTGAAAGATATCAACAAAATGCAGCGTAAAAAAGGCTGGAATGCCCTGTGGTAAAGGGTTTGCAGGCCAAAAAACCTTGTGGATATTTTGTTTATGGAGTAAATCAGCCCGGAATAGCCACCTTCTTATGTGCAGCCAGGGCCTGCTCCCATCGCCATGCGGTTTCCATCATTGCATCGAGGTTGAAATCTGTACCCCAGCCAAGTACTGAACGTGCTTTATTGTTGTTGGCATATACTTCCACCACATCTCCGGGGCGGCGTTTATCCAGTTTGTAGTTTAACTTTTGACCGGAAACCCTTTCAAATGCGTTTATGAGTTCCAGCACGGTAACACCAGTACCTGTGCCTAAATTAAACACTTCGCAATTGGACTTGTTTCTGTCTTCAATGATATATTGCAATGCCAGAGTATGAGCATGAGCTATATCGCAAACATGTATATAATCGCGTATGCACGACCCATCGCGGGTAGGGTAATCAGTGCCGAAAACACTCATTTCAGGCCGCTTGCCAATGGCAGTCCTGGTAATAACTGGAACAAGATTCTCAGAGATATCCTGGAATTCACCGATCAAACCAGATGGGTGTGCACCAACGGGGTTGAAATAGCGCAACAGTATTGTATTGAAATCTTTGTGGAAAAAAGTAAAGTCGCGGCATATACCTTCTCCCATCTGCTTGGTGCGGGCATAAGGCGATTCGGGTTCCATAAAAGGTGCGCTCTCTGCAACAGGTAGTTCTTTGGGGTTGCCATACACAGAGCATGATGAGGAGAAAACAAAATTATCGACATCAAAGTCTTCGGCGCACTGCAGGATATTAATCAGTGAATTTAGGTTGTTCTTGAAATACATCAAAGGCTCGCGCACAGATTCAGGAACTGTTTTGAATGCCGCGAAATGCACTACACCAACGAGGTCAGGATTTTCGAGGAAGATAGCTTCAGTATCGTCGAGGTTGCAGAGGTCTACTTTGTAATTTTTTACCGGCCTGCCAACAATCTTCTCTATGCCATGCAGCATTTTCATCGATCCCCTGGAAAGGTCATCGACCGATATGACATCAAAGCCATTTTGAATGAGATCTACTATAGTGTGGCCACCTATATAGCCGCAACCGCCGGTAACAAGAATCTTTTTCATAACCTGATTTATTAATCAACAATTCCTGTGGGTATGCAGGAGAAAACCCCAATGAAAAATCAATAGTTTCCATTACAAATATAAGGGCTGGTGATATTCGGATAATTTTTTTTTATTGGGGATAATTTGGTATTCGATTTAAGCGGAAATACATGCAGAATCCTTTAGTAGCTTCTAAAAAGGAAAGAATATCCTCTGCTTACTTCACCTGTTGCATCTCAACAAGGTTTTTGTAGATACCTCCTTTGGCAAGTAAGCCTGCGTGAGTACCCCGCTCTACTATACTGCCTTTATCCATTACTATGATCTCATCAGCATGTTGCACAGTACTGAGGCGGTGCGCAATTACAATACAGGTGCGGTTCTGCATCAGTTTGTTGATAGCATCCTGCACTATACGTTCACTTTCGGTATCGAGTGATGATGTTGCTTCATCAAGAATGAGAATAGGTGGGTTCTTCAATACTGCTCTTGCAATGGTGATACGTTGCCTTTCGCCACCACTTAGTCTTGCGCCACGATCACCTGCCACAGTCTGGTAACCATCGGCCTTTTGGAGAATAAAGTTATGGGCATTGGCTATTCGGGCAGCTTCTTCTACCCGCTCCTGCGTAGCGCCACCAGTGCCTAAAGTGATGTTGTTGTAAATAGAATCGTTGAACAGTATGGGATCCTGACTTACTACACCCATGAGGCGCCTCAGGTCATCGAGTTTACATTCTTTAATGTTTACTCCATCGATCAGAATCTCACCGCTGCTCACATCATGAAACCGGGGAATAAGGTCTACAAAGGTACTTTTACCAGCCCCTGATGCACCGACTAGGGCAATGGTTTTACCCTTATCAATAACTAGGTCGATACTTTGCAATATCTGCTTATCACCGTATGCAAAACTTACATTTTTAAAGGTGATGTTTTTTGAGAATGAGGGGACAGGTTTGGCGCCTGGAATTTCCACAATAGTGTTTTCAACGCCTAAAAGATGTTCGATTCGGTCAAGCGCTGCTGTTCCTTTCTGAACATTATAGAAAGCGGATGACAGGTTTTTGAACGGGCTGATGATAAGGGCAAACATGCCGATATAAGTAAGGAACCATGCACCGCTGAAACCAGAGCCGGAAAATACGATGCGGCCACCTAACCATAAAATTATGCCTACAACAATCATCCCCATTGTTTCGGAAAGCGGAGATGCCATTTCGCGGCGGGCAGAGATCCTGTTACGGGTCCGGAACAGGACATTATTAAACTTCATGAATCGCAGGTGCTGATGGTTCTCCGCGTTAAACGCTTTTACCACCCTCATCCCAACCAGCGTTTCATCTATTACCCCCATCATACTACCCAGTTGTTCCTGGGCAAGGTTTGAGGATTTGCGCAGTGATTTACTTATACGGCCAATGATTAAACCAGCAATAGGAAGAACAATAAATAAGATAAGGGTAAGCTGGTAATTCATTATTACCATCATGGTTAGATAAGCAATAATAGTTAATGGCTCCCTGATAAATACCTCAAGAACGCTCATGATAGATAACTCAACCTCATTGATATCGTTGGTCATCCTGGATATAAGATCACCCTTTTTTTCTTCAGTGAAAAAGCCAATAGGTAATGATAAAGTCTTTGTAAAGAGCTCATCGCGCAGGCGGCGAAGCACGGCATTACGCAAGGGGTTCAGTATATAAAGAGCAATATATAAAAACAGGTTTTTAAAAATAGTGAATGTAACCAGTGCAATACAAACATAGCCGAGCGCAGTAAGTTTATCATGTTGCTCAATAACTTTACTTACATAGGCTGTAATGTAGTCAAGAAGGCCGCTGGCAGCTTTCATTTGAACAGGTTTGGCATCCTTGCCCTGAAAAAGTACCTGCAGCACCGGGCCGGCCATTGCTACAGATAGCAATGAAAAAATAATACCCAGAAGGTTTGCAACAATATAAAGGCCTATCATTCCTTTATACTCAGCGAGGTACGTTAAGAGCCTTGATATTTTTTTCATTATTGCTTTGCTATGGCCCGTTTGGGCTTTAAAGTATTTTTTGGCTTGATCACATATATTTCTTGAATAAGCTCTGACTATTTAATTCAGAATACCAGTTTATTTGTTATAATAATGATTCAGAGTTATAAATTATTTCGTTTCTAACATTCAAGCTTACAACCTAATTATATTTGCTGATTCACTGTATTTTGAAATCAAGAGTTACTTTGAAAGTAGCCGCGCCTCTGGAGTTCATTGATTTGCGAATTATCCATACCTGCAAAGTTAGATGAGAATATCCTTTAAAAAACATAACCCATGAAATAAATCTGTGTTTTCCTTTTTCGTAAATTTGTAATGATTAAATCAAGAAGTATGACTGACATAGAAGTTAAAGAATTGAAAAGAGAAGTAAAAAAGCATATAGACGATGCTGATGAAAGCATGGTAAAGGCAGTGTATACCATGCTTGAAACCGGGCAACAGGAGGATTGGTGGGACATAATAAGTGATGATGAACGGGCTGCAATAAATGAAGGTTTGAAACAAATGAAAGCCGGTAAAACAACACCACATAAGGAGGTTATGAAAAAATACAGCAAATGGTTAAGCAAATAGAATGGTCTGTAAAAGCCCAGGACACATTTGATGGTATCATTGCTTATCTTGAAAAAGAATGGACAGAAAGAGAAGTTATTAATTTTGTTAATCGTGTGAATGAGAAATTGGAATTGCTGTGTGTCTTCCCAAGATTAGGAATTCCCAACAGTAAGAAAAAGAATTCTTACAGAACATTAATTCACAAAAAGGTCACTTTGGTATATCACTATAAGCCAATCAAAAAAGAAATTATTCTTATTACTTTCTGGAATAATCTGCAAAATCCCAAGGGCTTAAAATATTAATCTTAAGCCCCTGAGATATATTTTGAGTTACTCTATAGTATAGCTAACCGTCCCATCTTTTTCATCCTTTAATTGTACCCCTGACTCAGCAAGTTTATTACGTATCTGATCGCTGGTGGAAAAGTCTTTCCTTTTTTTAGCGTCCTTCCGTATATCTATCAGCAGCGCCAGTACATTGTCAAGTTTGCCACTTTGAGAGGCCTGCAATGGTTTAAGGCCAAGAATATTTTCCAGGTAAACCTGGAAGGTTGTTTTTAAAAGCAAGAATGTGCCTGAAGACAATGCCCCCGATGAAACCTGCCCGCCTTTAATGCCATTGATAATGGGTGCCATTTCGAACATATTGGCAACAACTTTGGCTGTATTGAAATCATCGTTCATGAAATCATCGCATTCATGGCAAAAGGTGGCGACTTTGGCATCCAGTTCTTTATCTTCAGCCTCAGCATTGCCTTTATGGGTTAATTTTTGCAGTATTTCGTAGGCCTCCCACAGCCTTTTAAGCGCCCTTTCTGAAGCCTGCAGGGCTTCGTTGGAGAAATCGAGTGTGCTGCGGTAGTGGGTCTGGAGGATGTAGAAACGTACCACCATAGGGTGGTATGCTTGCTCTAATATGGGATGGTTGCCACTGAACAGTTCTGACAGTTTAATCACATTATTATAACTTTTGCCCATCTTCTTGCCGTTGATGGTGATCATGTTGTTGTGCATCCAGTACCTTACCGGTGGATGACCATGAGCTATGGTAGATTGCGCTATTTCACTCTCATGGTGCGGAAACTGTAGATCCATACCGCCGCCGTGTATATCGAATACATCGCCAAGGTACTTGCTGCTCATGGCCGAGCACTCAATGTGCCAGCCGGGGAAACCTTCGCCCCAGGGGCTTTTCCAGCGCATAATATGCTGCGGAGGGGCACTCTTCCACAGTGCAAAATCTACTTTATTGCGCTTCTCATCCTGACCATCCAGTTCACGGGTAGTTTCCAACTGATCTTCCAGAATACGGCCAGATAGCTTGCCATAAGGGTAGTTTTCGGCGTATTTTTTCACATCAAAGTATACCGAACCATTTACCACATAGGCATAGCCTTTCTCCAGTATGGTTTCAATCATACTTATCTGCTCTATGATATGGCCTGTAGCAGTTGGCTCTATAGCAGGGTCATCGCAATTGAACTGATACATACCATAATGGAACAGATTGGTATATTTCTGTACCAGTTCCATTGGTTCCATCTTTTCCAGTTTGGCCTTTTCGTCCACTTTGTCTACCGCCTCACGGCCTTCTTCTTCGAAGTGGCCTGCATCGGTGATATTGCGCACATAGCGCACCTTGTAGCCCAGATGTTTCAGGTAGCGCTGCACCACATCGAAAGTGATATAGGGCCGTGCGTGGCCCATGTGCGACTCGCCCGATACTGTGGGCCCGCATACATATAATCCGGCATGGCCGGGGGTAATAGATTCAAACTTTTCCTTCTGGCGGGTGTATGAATTATAAAAATGAAGTTCAGACATAAATTATATGGTTGTGTTGAAAGCTATCATGAAAGTGATAGCTTTCAACGGATGCAAAAATAAGTTAAAAAGAATGGGATAAAAGAAAGATAAAAGAAGTAAGCTATTTGTTTTAACAACAAATTTAGTAGCAACAACAGCAACAACAACCATTGTGCTGAATAATGGATTCAGTGAATGTTTGCCTGTTTAATCCGGTTGATATGTGAATTGACGAATGCATTGGAATACAAACTTACGGAATTTTCTATAAATATTTACTTGATTGAATAATTCTAAGGTACAAAATAGAAATGTGCTAATCCTTACCAGCTCTAAACAGCATTTGCCTTTCCTCCTTTGTGAGAGAGTTATAGCCTTTCTGGTTTATTTTGTCGAGGATAACATCAATCTGATGCTGGGACACTCCAGACTTGGGTTCATACTTATTAAATGTGCTGTAGGTACGGCTATTTTTATTGTTCTCAACATCTTTACGGGGTGTTACGAGGCTTTCCACCTTACCTGAAAGGTCATAAATCCACTGGCCAGGACGGTAACCTGCTTTAAGAAGTTTTACATAAGCAAAACCTGTTCCGGCCCCTGTTATAAGCATGAAAATGACAGGTAAATAAAAACCCGAACCTATAATCATTAATACACCAAACACACCAGCAACAACCATCAGGGGTATAGTGAAAGTCTCAGTGATATAGAATCTGTAGTTAGGTGTGATAGTTACTGCAGCGGCAGCTAAACCAATCATGCCAGCGCGGGGGCCCAGCAGACTGATAACCGGGGGTGTCTTACTTAAACTGCCAGGCAGGTATTGAGATAGAAGATAGAAAACCCCACCGGCCAGCAGGCAGTAGGCAAATATTGGTATCACCTGCTTTGGCCCAATCAGCATCTGAACAACAGAACCAAAACAATATAACCAGAGCAGATTACTGCCCATTTCGAAGAAACTGCCATGACTTAGCCAGCCATAAGTAAGCAAAGTCCACCAATGAGCTTTGAATTCGGAAATAACAGGCAAGCCAAGGTTGGGAAGAAAGTAAATATTAAAATTGCTCCCATCCTGATAAACAAGCAGCAGCACCCCCCATACCAGCGACAGCAGCACATAAGACATCATTAAGCCAAGAATCAGCTTCAGAACTGCGTTATTGGTAAGGCCTGGTATGTATGATAAGGCTGATCTTCTTCTCCCGGTATTCATTGCTCAAAAATATCAATAAAATTGATTGCGGATTTTTTTACGCCAGAGTCTTAACATAATGAATGCAAACAACATGCCACCAAGGTGGGCAAAATGGGCAATATTATCGCCAGCTGAGTTCTCAATACCAGAATATAGTTCTACCAATGCATATATTGCAACAAACCATTTTGCTTTCACGGGTATAGCAAAATATACATACAGCATGGTGTTTGGGAATAAATAACCGAAAGCAAAAAGCAAACCGAAAATGGCCCCTGATGCACCCACCGTAGCTTCATTGAGCATATTTTCCCTGTAATATCTTCCGATTTCGTAAACTGAACTCTGTGGGTCCCATCCATTCAGAGCTGAAGGATTGTAATTGGGCACGTAGTGTTTTAAAAATGCAGCAAAAGCATTGAAAGTTGGATTTTGCTGGTATTGTACATAGGCATCCCAGAAGCGGGTAAACTCAAATGTAAGCACACCGAGGTGGCATAATGCTGCACCAACACCGCATACCAGATAGAAAATGAGGAATCTTTTGGGTCCCCACATATTCTCCAGTATCCGGCCGAACATCCAGAGGGCAAACATATTGAAAAATATATGACCCCAGTTGCCATGCATAAACATATGCGTTACCAACTGCCACCACTTGAACTTTGGTGATTGCCAATAATGGAGGGCAAGATAATTGTCGAGGTCAATTCCACGGGCACCCAATGCCTGTGTAAGCAGAAATACCAATACATTAATAATGAGCAGGTTCTTTACTACTACCGGTAATTCCTGAAAGCCACCCGGCCTGTATTCATTCATTGTGCAAAAGTAAATAAGAAATGGGTTACAGATGAATGGTGATTTCAGGATTTATTGGCGGATAGAAAAATAGAATGGGTTTCATATCAAATCGAGCCGCTGGATGAAACAGGGTAATTAGTGTTGTTAAAAATAACTTATACAGATAAAAAACATGTTACATATGTGCATGCGGTCAGTTGTCACCTATGCAAATTCCATGTCAGTTTATTAATGTTGTGGGCAAGCTTTTATAAGTTTTATATTTGATTATCAATGTAGAAAATTGATTTTTGGAATAAGATCAATATTTTGATCTTATTTTATTAGAGTAGAGATTCAGATCAAATCGGAATATGCTTTAAAAGCGTTTTCAGTTCTTTGTCGGAAATTGTCTCTTTTTCTCCCTTATCATAAACAGAAAGCAGGTAAACAATCTTTTCCGATATCATTATGGTAGTTATTGCTCTGGCACTGCCACGTTTACCTTTACCTTTGGATGCGATCGCAAACCGTATTTTGAAACATCCATTACCCAAGCTGGAGCCTTGTCCTGGGTCTTCCTTCAGGCTGTTGATCAATTGGGCCAGATCACCTTTAAATGAGGCGTACTTTTTTAAGAGCCGCTTAGCTTGTTTTTCAAAAACATCAATGGTTTTAACATTATAGTTCATTTAAAAAATCTTCAGCGTTACGGGCTTTCTTTTTACCTGCCTTAATTAATTTCATTTCTTCAATAGCCTCATTTAATTCACCAATTAATTGTGCTTTTTCTTCCGATAATTTTGTGGTTTTAATAAACGGAAGGCTATGCAGCAGTTCCATAACAAAGCTTGCTTTATTATCCTTTATATCCAATAGTACTCTCATAAATAAACCTTAATAATCTTAATGCAATTTACTTATTTTTTACAAAATAGGTCACGTATTAATGCGCCTCCAGCCAGTTGCCACCTATGCCAGTCTCCACATCTGATGGTACATCGTGAGGTAGTTTCATGGCGTTTTGCATGCATTCAACTATGAGTGGTCTTACGGTATCTTCTTCGCCCAACGGCACATCAAATACCAACTCATCGTGTACCTGCAGGATCATTTTAGTTTGGAGTTTGTGTTTATGCAACTCGCGATGGACATTGATCATGGCAAGCTTGATCATATCAGCGGCAGTGCCCTGTATGGGCATGTTTATGGCATTTCGTTCGGCAAATCCCCGCACGGTAAAGTTGGCAGAGTAGATATCCTTGAGCCAGCGCTTGCGGCCCATGATGGTTTCTACATAACCATGCTCTTTGGCAAAATTGATGCTGGTGTCCATGTAGCCTTTTATGGACGGATACTGCCTGAAATAGTTGTCGATGATGGTTTTTGCCTCAGTGCGACTTACGCCAATATTTTCGGCCAGGCCGAATGCGCTCTGTCCATAGATGATACCGAAATTGACTGCTTTTGCAGCCCGGCGCATATCTTTGGTTACTGCGCTTTCTTCCACATTATATACTTTGGCGGCTGTGGCTGTATGAATGTCTTTTTTATCCTTGAAAGCCTGTATCATGGCTTCGTCGCCGCTGATGGCGGCTACTATGCGCAGCTCTATCTGTGAGTAATCGGCGCTTATGATGCAGTGGTTTTTATCGCGGGCTATGAATGCTTTGCGAATCTCGCGGCCCCGGTCGGTGCGGATGGGTATGTTCTGCAGGTTGGGGTTATTGCTACTGAGGCGGCCTGTTACTGCCACAGCCTGGTTGTAGCTGGTGTGCAGCCTTCCGGTGCGCGGATTGATCAGATCAGGCAAGGCATCTACATAGGTGCTTTTAAGCTTGGTGAGCTCGCGGTAGGCAAGTATATCTTCGACCAACGGATGCTTGTGGCGGAGCTTCTGCAGCACGTCTTCGCCGGTAGCATACTGGCCGGTTTTGGTTTTCTTCTGGCCGGCATCTATTTTCATTTTCTCGAAAAGTACTTCGCCCAGTTGTTTGGGTGAGCCAATGTTGAATTTGAGGCCGGCATGGGCATACACGTTTTCCTCGGCCTGGCGTATATCAGTTTCGAGGGCTTTGGAGTATTCTTTCAGGAAATGAACATCGAGGCCAACGCCTTCATACTCCATATCTACCAAGACAGGCACCAATGGGTTTTCCACTTTTTCAAAAACGTTCCTAACCTTTTTGTCAGAGAGCAATGGATCGAAAACGGTTTTAAGCTGCAGGGTTACATCGGCATCTTCAGCGGCGTATTCTTTCACCTGCTCCAGCGGCGCATCGCGCATAGTACCCTGGCCTTTACCTTTCTTGCCAATCAGTGTTTCGATAGAGACAGGCTGGTATTGCAGGTACTTCATGCTGAGCATATCCATACTGCGTTTGCCATCGGGGTCTATTACGTAATTGGCCAGCATAGTATCGTAAATTGGCCCGGCCAGTTCGAAGCCATACCACTTAAGCATGAGCATATCGTACTTGATATTCTGGCCTACCCAAAGGACATCTTTGCGATCGAATAATGTCCTGAATTGTTCAAGAATTTTTATTACCCCTTCGCGGTCGGTCGGTACGGTTACAAAGTATCCGGTTCCTTTCTCGTAGCTGAAGCTCATGCCTACCAGGTCGGCGAGGTTGGCATCAATATCGGTGGTTTCGGTATCGAAGGCAATTTCGTTTTTTGTGGAGAGGGTTTTGATGAGTTCTTCTATCTCATCCCGAGTAGCTATTAACTGGTAATTATGCGGAACCTGATCGATGGTGAGCAGATTCGCAGGTGGCGTTTCGGTTTCTTCTTTTTCTTCAGTGTGCGGTAAGGGGTCGTTGCCAACAGGTGATACAAAAGCTGTGCTTTTTTTCTGAATTATATCGTTGCCAAAGAGGTCTTTTGAAACGGGGGTTGTACTGGCTGGAGCAGTGGTTTTCTGGCCGTTCCAGATGTCCTGCTGAGTGCTTTCTGTGCCCAGAACCCGCTTACTAAGGGCGCGGAATTCAAGTTCGTTGAAAATCTCTGTGAGGGCCTCTGCGTTTTTCTCCTTTATGCGGAAATCTTCTTCGTGAAAAGGTACAGGTACATTGGTGATGAATGTGGCCAGTTTCTTAGACATGATTGCCAGTTCTTTGCCGTTGCGCACTTTTTCGCCAACAGCGCCCTTGATCTTATCGGCATTGGCAAGTAGATTTTCGATAGTGTCGTACTCGGCCAGTAATTTGGCAGCTGTTTTTTCGCCAATGCCGGGTATGCCGGGGATGTTATCTACCGCATCGCCCATAAGGCCGAGGATGTCTATAACCTGGTCTACCCTCTTGATGCCCCATTTGGCACAAACTTCATTGGGGCCCATTATCTCCACACTGTTGCCCTGGAACGGCGGGCGGTACATAAAAATATTATCGCGCACCACCTGTCCGTAATCTTTATCAGGCGTAACCATGTATACAGTATAACCCAGATCGGCAGCCTCAATGGCCAGTGAGCCTATAATGTCATCGGCCTCATAGCCATCCAGCTCCAGGCTGGGGATATTGAAGGCACGCACTATGCGCTTGATTTCCGGAATGGCTACTGAAATATCTTCGGGGGTTTCCTGGCGGTTGGCTTTGTAGGCGGCGAATTCGGTATGCCGCTCGGTGGGGGCTGAAGTATCGAATACTACTGCCAGGTGGGTAGGTTTTTCCTTGTTTATGAGATCGAGCAAGGTAGAGGTGAACCCGAACTGGGCATTGGTGTTTTTTCCTTTGCTGGTAATACGGGGGCTGCGGATAAGGGCATAATAAGCGCGGAACACGAGCGCCATGGCATCGAGCAGGAACAGTTTCTTTTCTGGCATAGGGCTAAGGTAAGGAAGTGATCGGAGAAAATGAGAGCGGAGATCATAAATGGACAATAGCGAACGGCAAAACAGACTTGGGTGTGGAGAATAAGCTTTGGTTCTTAATAGCGATATAAAGACAAAAACATGTTGTTAATGAAAATTAATATTATTGTTAAAATCTTGTATTTTTGGTTATACCTGATTTGAGGTGTTGTTTCAGAAGTTATTTTTGAATCGCTTTTAAAAAACAGCATTTCTCAAATGAAAAGAATACTACTCGCCTTAACAACTGCCTTACTGACCGCACAGGGTATCAATGCCCAGATCACGCTTAGCAACAGCAGTTACACCACCACTTTTGCAGGTACAGTTGACACATTTCTTTCTTCCGGAACGGGGGTAACTTATCCAAGTTCGGCACAGGCAACCAATGCCACCTGGGATTTTACAACTGCTGTGCTGACTACCCCGGTAAGCTATAATTATAATGTAAGTCCTTATCTGCCTGGCTTCCCATTGGCCCAGTTTGCTGATAGTGAGCTATTTGGTGTTTCTACTTATGCCTATATAGGCAACCAGGAAAGGGCTTTTACCACAGCCGGATATGTGGGATATGGCAACCATGTAAAGCGCCAGGCAATTCATCTGACCGGTGGTGTATTTACCGCAACTGACAGCCTGATTTTCAACGGGCAGGACATGATGTTCTCCAGCCCCTGGAATTATATCAGCTTCCCGGCTACTTACAACAGCCACTGGTCTTCATCATTTACAGACTCTTTCACATTTGCCCTTGATGTTGCGGCATTAAGTTATAGCAATACACCCGGCTCTATAAGGGAGTCACTTACTGAAACTGATACAGTGATAGGCTGGGGTAAATTGAGGGTAAAGAAGGTGGATGGCACCGCCAGCAATTATATGCATGTGCTGCAGGTAAAGAAAAAGACTGTAACCACAGACAGCTTTTTTATTAATGGCGCTCAGCCATCTGCAACAGTGCTTACCGCATTTGGCGTAACACAGGGACAGAAAAAAACAACCTATTTCATAAACTATTACCGTCCTGATGAATGTAAGGCAATTGCTTCGGTGACTTTTACTGACAGTACCTATAGCACACCAGCATCGGCAAGCACCCTTGCTGAGAACTATAATACTGACCTGGCTACCGGTGTGCATAATGTGACTACTGATAATGTTATCAATATTTATCCCAACCCTGTAAAGTCGAACCTTGTAAACATTTCTGTTCCCGGCGCACAGGATGGCAACTGGAGCTATGAGCTAGTGGATATAACCGGTGCAAAAGTGCAGAGCGGGAATTTAGACTTTACCAGTAACCATACCAATACTCAGCTTGCCCTGGAAAAAGATATTACCCCAGGAATCTACTATATCAGTATCAGGAACAATGGTGAACTGGTGGCTGCACGGGCACTGGATATAGTGAAGTAATTATTATACGGAATTGGGTATTAGTGGTTTGGAATTGGGAGTTTGACTTCGCTGTGGCCTTATAGGATCATTTATTAAAAATTTACCCTGCCGGATGGCGGGGTAAATTTTTAATAATCATACTCATAAAGATAAACAGCTATTAATTGCCCATTATCAAACAATACGGGAAAAATACCCTTTCAATTTCTGCTTTTTTTCCGGCATGAGCCCCTTAGTTTCCTTTAGAATTTTGCTCTGAAAAAAACAAGAATTATGAAAAACAAACAAATCATTTTAGCCGGAGTATTTATTGATTGCTGCCTGAGCGGCTATTCTCAAAATGAATCGTTAGGACATTTTTTTATAGTTTTGTATCTCACTCTAAAATATTTTTTATGGCACTGAATGCGTATTTATATATAAAAGGACAAAAACAAGGACAAATCAAAGGATCTGTAACCCAGAAAGGCCGTGAGGATTCGATCGCGGTAATCGCTGTATCCCATTCACTTGTATCTCCCAGGGATCCGGCGAGTGGCTTGCCAACGGGTCATCGCCAGCACAGGCCATTGGTAATTACCAAGGAACTGGATAAGAGTACACCCTGCCTTTACAACGCACTCGTTACTAATGAAAACCTGACTGATGTTACCTTAAGGTTCTGGACACCGCAATTAAAAGCAACTACAGGTGTTGGATCTGAGGTACAGCATTTTACCATCAAACTCACCAATGCCAATATTGCTTCCATTGATTTCAGAATGCTGAATGACAAGAATCCGGATCTCGCGAAGTATGCTGAATACGAAGAGATCGCATTTACGTATCAGAAAATAGAATGGACATGGAATGATGGTGGTATTACTGCCGGTGACGACTGGGAAGCAAGAGTTTAATTGGATGGCTCTTCCAGGCGATCATTGCCCTTCTGTATGAGATTGGAGTACCTGGAATAATTGTTTTCCATCTGCCTATAGGCTGCCATATAAATTCATAGGGCGTTGCCCTATGCTATGGGATTTTGCCCCTGTAGGGCGTAAAATGCGGCCGTCAGAGTGAACACAACGCTTTTGCAACTGGTAGAATCTCTGGAATAATTATTTTCCATCTGGCCATAGGCTGCCATATAAATTCATAGGGCGTTGCCCTATGCTATGGGATTTTGCCCCTGTAGGGCATAAAATGCAGCAGTCAGAGTGAACACAGCGCTTTTGCAACTGGTAGAATCTCTGGAATAATTATTTTCCATCTGGCCATAGGCTGCCATATAAATTCATACTGCTACCTTTGCAGCCATGGCATACAAATCGCTGAGGGCATTTATTGATGCATTGGAACAGGCAGGTGAACTGGTAAGAATCAAAACTTTTGTGGACCCTGTGCTGGAGATAGCTGAGATCACAGATCGGGTATCGAAAACGCCAGATAGAAATAAGGCTTTATTGTTTGAAAATACGGGTACAGGCTTCCCGCTGCTCATCAACTCTATGGGCAGTGATAAGCGCATGTGTATGGCCCTTGGCATTGACCACCTGGACGATGCCATGAATGATATTGATGGCCTGCTGAAGAAAATGTCGACACCTAAGAACGGCCTGCTGGAGAAGCTGGCTATGCTACCGCAGCTCAGCAAATTTGTCTCTTATATGCCCAAGGTGGTAAGTGGCCGTGGCGCCTGTCAGGAAGTGGTAATGGAAAAGCCCGACCTGAGCAAACTGCCTATACTGAAATGCTGGCCGCAGGATGGCGGTCCGTTCATCACACTGCCTGCAATTCATACCAAGGATCCGAACAACGGCATACGGAATATAGGTATGTACCGGATGCAGGTGTTTACCCCTACCATGACAGGTATGCACTGGCATAAGCACAAAGTAAGTGCAAGGCACTTTAATGAATATAAAAAATTGGGCAAGATAATGCCGGTATGTGTGGCGCTGGGCGGCGACCCGGTTTATACCTATGCTGCTACTGCCCCACTACCCGAGAATGTAGATGAATATATGCTTGCAGGATTTCTGCGCAAGAAAAAAGTAGAACTGGTGAAATGCATTACCCAGCCGGAAATAGAAGTGCCGGCCGATGCTGACTTTATTATAGAGGGCTATGTGGACCCTAGTGAAGAATTGGTATGGGAAGGGCCTTTTGGCGATCATACGGGTTATTATTCATTGCCCGACTGGTACCCCAGGTTTCATGTTACTGCAATAACGCACCGCAAGGATGCAGTATACCCTGCTACCATTGTGGGCATACCTCCACAGGAGGATGCGTGGATAGGCAAGGCTACAGAGCGCATTTTTCTGACACCGATAAAGATGACCATGGTGCCTGAGATTGCCGATATGAATATGCCGGTGGAAGGGGTGTTTCATAACCTGGTTATTACTACTATTCATAAAGAATACGCCGGGCAGGGGCAGAAGGTGATGAACGCCATGTGGGGTGCGGGGCAGATGATGTTTAACAAGATACTGGTACTCTCTGATGCTGTAGCTGATAGCGGTATAAAAATTGATGATTATGGCAATCTTGCCCGGTATGTGTTCAACAACCTGAACCCTGTAACGGATGTTTACTTCAGCCAGGGGCCGATGGATGTACTGGACCATAGCTGCTCGAAACTGGGTTTCGGGGGTAAGATGTGCATAGATGGCACCAAGAAAATGGAGGAGGAGATGACTGCACCTTTGATGCCATTTAAAATCAATGCGCAGTTTAATGCTAATGATGTTTTAGCCCGTTCTCCGGAAATAACAGGTATCAATGATAAACTGGCCAGGGAATGGGGTATAGGCATATTGTTTGTGGCAGTAAAGAAAGAGCACCCGAACCATGTATCAGAACTTCATGAGCAGCTGTGCAAGATGGCGGGCATGGAGGGGATAAAGATGGTACTTTATGTAGAACATACTGTAAATGCCAATAATATACCTGATGTGCTTTGGCGGTTCTGCAACAACCTGGACCCGAGGAGAGACCATTTTTATGGAGGTAAAGGAAAAAATATATTGGGACTGGATGGTACACGCAAATCAAAAAAATTAGATAACTTTGACCGTCCGTGGCCTAATATAATAGCAGCAGATGATAAAACAATAGCATCTGTAGACGAAAAATGGGGCCAGCTGGGGTTAGGGAAAATAATTATTTCTCCATCTTTGCAGTATCGTACCCAACTATATGGGGGGGGTGCATCTGTCTTAGATAGTGAATAGCGGTATTTTCCGGAAAAACATTATTAACTTTATAAAAAATAAAAAAATGAAACGCATTCTTTTAGCTTGTTTTTTACTCACTGCCACCTGCTCAGTATCTTTTGTGCAGACTGCCAGCGCCCAGACGGCGCCACCAACAGTAACATTGGCCGACTTTACTGCAAAAATTAACCTTATGGATACTTATATTGGTGCCGGTGATATGACCAATGCCAATGCAACCTGGCTGCTGGTGCATAATATGATGCTGAATATACTTGCTAAAAGTAAATACAGTATTCATAATCCGACAAGCCCTGCAGATAAAACTGCTCATGAGGCCATATTTACCAATCAGTATAATATCTACACCCAGGTATGGGGAATGAAAACAGACCTGGCTACCAACCGTGCTGCTCTCCATACAAAGCTGACTGATTTCGGGGCTACTATATATTAATCTACTCCTGGTGGGCTAAAGGCCTGGGTAACAAATAAAATTTAATATCCGGAAGAATACTGTTTTACGGCAGGCTCTTCCGGATTATTATTTTAAAGCCAACAGGCAATCCATGCGCAAATTTACTCCGACAATTAAGCAGCTGCAAACAATACCTAAGCAGAGCGAATAGAGGCATAATAATCAGTCTTAGTAAATCAATGCAAAAGGAGATATACGCGGCGCAGAGGTGTGTTTTGCAACGACCGAATTAATTACTTAATAACCAGGGTGCAGACGCTTACCTGATAAAAATGGTACTTCATGACTGGGATGATGAGCGGTCGCTTGCCATACTCCGCAATTGCAGTAAATCGATGAAGGAGGGGAGCAAACTTTTGGTGCTTGAATCAGTTATTCCGGAATGAAATGCGCCTCATCCGGGGAAATTTATGGACATAAATATGCTTGCAATGACTGGTAGCATGGAGCGAACAGAAAAAGAATTTGCAGCATTGTTTTCGAAAGCGGGGCTGAAACTATCAAAGGTTGTAAGTACACATTCTCCGATGTTCAGTATCGAGGAAGTGGTAAAAGCATAAAAGGGAACATAAGGGGGCCCCGGAAGGGGCTACCCTTACCACCTACCAGGGTTACTGTAGCTGAAAGATCTGAGCAATAAAACCAGGTATTGCAAAATATAACAGATACGGTTTTCAGCAAACGTCGCTTAACAGTATTTTTGCAGATACTCAGACTGAGAATATATAATTTTGATGCTGTAATCACCAGAAGAATGTGATAATTTTCCGGTGGATTTCAGAGTTAAAATATTTATTCATTATGCTTCATAGCAATTATTGCACTTCTGGCAAAACAAAGAAAAGAATAGTTTTTTTCCTCCTGGTATTCCCGATATTCGGTGCAGGGCTGAGGGCCCAGGTTGCAGAAAATGTTGACCCTTATGCGCCGGGTGAAAATATTTACCGGCATTATACGGGCACGATAGGCCAGCATAAAGCCGTTATTGACCTGCGGTTTGGTTTTCAGAATGCATCGAATTTCGGGGGCAGTACCTACTACTTTACTGATGAGGGCGGGCTTAATTTTTTCCTCCTAAGTAAGCCACCAACCACAGCCCACAACGATCAGCAGCGGGCACAGGTATACCCTGAAAATATACCCTTGAAAGAGGTAAAAAACGTGTACAGCATTTTTGTGCAAACTTCCCGGTTTGAATTTACGTTGTCTCATGATTCTCTGATTGGCAAATGGTATAACCAGAATGCAATGGAGCCATTGATAATTACGCTTACAGAAAACTACAGTAATGCAGTGCCGTTGATTTTTAAACATATTGATGATTCAGCCGTTGCAAATGGTAAAAACAATGAAACAAAAAAGGCTGTGGCATCTTACAACGGGGTTCAGCTCTCACCTAAGGTGAATGAGAAAGATGCCCAGTTTATTACTAAGGCTGTATCGCAATTCCTGGGCGGTAATGGTAAGGGCCTCAGCGATCCATATGATCTTTCGCGTGCTGTTTTTCAACAGTATTTTTTGGGGTTCAATTCTACGGTAAAAAAAGGTGAAAAACTGGATGGCAGCACCTTCAGCGGCATATATACACTGTTCCCGGTTTATAACGATAATGGTTTTCTGATACTTCAAGTGGGTGGTTACCAATACGATTTTGCGAATAAGGAATATACTGACCGTAACCGCTACCTGTGCCTGGATGTTAAGAATAAAAAGACACTGAATCCAGACGATATACTTGAACCAAACAATGAAGTACTTACCACTCTGCTCGAAAAGACCTTCAGAGAAAAATACCAGCTGGAGCCAGGTAAAAAATTAAACGAATTATTTACGACCGATAAAATGCCATTGACCGATAATATTATGCCCGTTAGCAAAGGGATAATATTTTCGTATTATCCTGCTAAAATATTCCGCGAAAGTGAAGATATATCGGAGTTACAGGAAATGCGACTATTCATTTCGTATACTGAACTGCACAGCCTGCTTAAACCTGATTTTAAGGCACGGATCGGATTAAAATAAATGCCTGCCAGATTTAGTAAATCGGCATAAAAGTAGCCATGTGCGGAGACGCTTCCAGACATCAGGGTTGTGAGACTCCGCAATGGGTTCTATAATATTGAGTGAATTTCCCAGATCAGAATTTGTAACAAACAACAATTTTAAAATGGCAGAAAAGAAACCCAAACTGGCGGATAACAAGACAAAACCAACCAATACTAGCGTAGAGGATTTTCTCAATAGCATTACCCCTGCTCAAAAACGCGCAGACAGCTTTGTGCTGCTGGAAATGATGAGGAAAGCCAGCAAGGAAAAGCCGGTATTGTGGAGTAACTCCTTTGTAGGTTTTGGGATCAAAAGACACAAAAGCCCTACAACAGGCCGCGAAGCCGACTGGATGCGGATAGGCTTTGCACCACGTAAAACTAACCTGTCACTATACTTTGGCAATTATGTTGATGCACATGCCGAAGCGCTTGAAAAGCTTGGTAAGTTTAAAGCAGGTATGGGTTGTGTGTACATAAACAAACTGGCCGATATTGACCTGAAAGTGCTGAAGGGGATGATAGAAGCCGGGTTGAAAGCGGACTGATTGATGAGGCTGAAATTAGTTACCAGTGTAAGCAAGTCGGTCATAGTAATCTGATCCAGCGGAAGAGGCGAACTACTGATCTTATTTTCGGGCAATATTGGTTTCTTATAGCGAAGGCTGTAAGTCTAGCCATCAGCTAAATATCATAATGTGGCTGGGAACACGGGGGAAGTAAAAATGGTGAATTCATCTGAGACTTAAAGCCTTTTTGCACTTATTGAGATGTAGTGTTATTCCTTGTTTGAGCTGTGTACAGTATATAAGCTACAACGCCACTTGCAGCAGCGCCAAATAACTGCATAATATTTGAAGGGAATGGCCCGATTAAAATATTAATAATGAGAACTGGATCCAAAGCTAAGTTATTCCTTTCTCTGAAAAGGAGCATAACTGCTGAAGAAAGAAAGACACATAAATTGATAACAAAACTCCAGAGAACAGGAGTCAGAATCCCGCTAGCAACAACCACTTCTTTCGTTGCGGCCAGCCGGAGGAACCGGTAAACAAACCATACCGACAAACAGAACCTGAGTAATAAAGTAAGGATCAGAAAAAACTGATAATTGAATATACTCACTAAAAAACCGAGAAAAATGGTGAACAGTGTACCTGCAACTATTATGCTCACTATGGCGCGGATAATATAGCTATACATGAATAGGCGGCCTTTAAGCTCCTGACCGGCCTTTATAAGCAGAATGATGAGACTGATATCGGGCAAAAGGCTAAACAAGGACAGAGACCTGAATGATGAGAAGCCTGTCATGAAATGTGCCGCTATGGGTATAGAAATGACCTTGGTCGTAACAGCCATTACCCATGCTACTCTGTAAAGTAACCTGCCGGGCGACCTGAGACTAACGATACAAATAACCGGAGTAGCTACAAAAAACAAAAAGGCAATAACAAGCAAAGCTATTATTACCCCCAGCCCTTTGCCCCAGTCTGAATTCAGCGGATCAGCAATGCACAGGTCTGATACCAACAAAGCAGGTAATAAGATAGGCAGTATTTTACTGAGTAACTTCATTGATAATGGTAAATATAGCTTCTGTTACATTCAAATTTATCACTTTTTTGAATAATCATGGCGTTATAAAGGCATTATGCTAATGAGTAATAAGGCAGGAGAAATGCAAACATCAGAGATTTGAAAATGACATTTATGATGGAAGTAGGGACTGTTGATTTTATACAGGATCAAGCAGGTACTTACTGACATTGGGATGCAGGAATTAATTCGATTGGGAATAAGAAATACCGGAAACAAAACTCGTAATACTTACCACCAGGGTTTCAGAACATACCCAACCCCGACCCTAAAAGAGCCAAAATTTACAGGCATCCGCTTTGTATACTGTTGCTCATCGCCTGCTACCTGTGAAGCATAGGATGTTAGGTTGCCTGCAACGATATTTGAATACTGAGCGTAACAATAAATTTTTTCTCCAATGAAGAGATTTGTCTTAAACCCATAACTGAGAGAAATAGGTACCGAAACATGATAGAGCCTCTTGTTATATTCCAAAGATGGAAGGTTGGTAAGTCTTGCACCTGCGAGCGGGCCGGCAGTAAAGCTCAGATTGCGCGCCGAC
>CAIVEH010000225.1 GCA_903904855.1 uncultured Bacteroidota bacterium
AGAACTCAACTACAGAATTTATCCTTAATGGTGTACTTTATTTAATCAACATCACTTAACCAGAATTCTTTTTCCAATTTCTTATTCTTCATATTGGCTAAATTATAGTTTTTTCAGGAAAACCAACCAGTCGGTAAATTTGCGTGAAGAGTATATTAGTGAAGATATGAGGCGGATTTTTTTTATTAAGGAAGGCCAGAATCAAACAAATCTAAAGGGCTAAGATCAATTTCCTATTTTAAATTTGGACTAACTTTTGATTAAAGGTACATCTGCCAGGAGAGAGAAAGTTTTGGACGCATTTAAAAACAAACTGTAAATCCAAATCTATCTGATATTTGTTTCTTATTCAGGAAACTTATACCTTTGTATAACAGTGTCTATGGAAGAAAAATTCAGTGTACAATTCCTTTCTGATGTTACTGATTTTCTCGATACTCTGGATGAGAAATCGAGGGACAAAATCGTATACAATATCAATAAGGCTAGAACAATCAGGGATGATGAGCTCTTTAAAAAACTGATTGATGATATCTGGGAATTCAGAACGCTGTATAACAAATCGCTATTCAGGTTGCTGGCTTTCTGGGATAATGAAGACAGAGAAAAAACGCTGGTCATAGCGACAAACGCCTTTATAAAAAAGACTAAAAAAACGCCAAAACAAGAAATAGAAAAGGCGAAAGCCATCCGTAAAATATATTTTGAACAAAAAAACGATAACAAATGACTGGTACAACCCCTAAACTGAAATTGTATAGCCTGGAAGAAGTAACCAATAAATACATTGGTAAGCAGGGAACACCCAAGCGCGAAGCTTTTGACCAGGAATTAAGAATGGACCTGCTGGGCCATGCCTTAAAACAAGCCAGGCAGGAAAGAAACCTCACACAGGAACAATTGGGCAAATTAGTAGGCGTTCAGAAAGCGCAGATATCTAAACTGGAAAATAGCCTAACAGATGCACGGTTTGATACTATCCTAAAGGTTTTTAAAGCCTTAGGCGCTAAAATCAACTTTAATGTTGAAATGTTGGGCAATCCTGTTACTGTCGGTTAAGAGGGGCAATGAATTTACGATCATATCCAGTGAATGGGCATGTTTTAATTAGATATTGAGATGGGATTGGAACAGTGGAGGCTCAACAAAACACAAAAATTGCAACTTTGAAGAGACCTCTGCTGGAAAAGTGGAAATCGTGTTGTTAATAAAATTTGTCAACTACTTATTTTCGGACCATTTGATATACAATGGACTATTCTTTCTAAAAATTTCATCCTCCAAATCCATATTTACCTCAAGCTTAGAATTGACGATTTCATATGCCCCATGTGTATAGCATTCATATATAGATAGTAAAAAAGTAGACAAACTTTCAAAAATAATTTCTGGCTCTACGATAAATAGCGCAGGTGAGTATATATACACGAACTGATTTGAATGGTCATCAGATATAAGCATATAATCTCCACCATAATCACAAATAATAGGGAATAGCCTCCTATTCTTGAATCCTAAAAATTCTTCTTCCTTCTGAATACGAATGGCAGTCTCATTAGGAATAAGGTACCCAAACGAACAAAATTCCAAATCCCAAGTATCAAAATTGAACCTACTGCCATTTCTCCATAGATACAATTCAAGTATCTCTGAATTATGTAGATTATTGCTCTCTAAATCTTTAATCAATTTATATTTATTTACTTCCGCATTATAAAATTCCATTGGCAATAGATCATCTAGTTGCCGTAACAAATTCCTAATTGCGCTCATTTTTAATGCCATATAAATTTAGAAGTTAGAACAAATAACACGAGAAAAGATGGTGTTACTAGCCTAATGAATGCAATTTAATAAACTGTTCGTTTTTATAATAAAAATATTAAGCATCACATTCTCATCACATAATATTCACGCTCCATGCATCACCCATTTCAAAATCCAATTTCCCCAATTATTTTCCTATCCCACATCCATACCAAACCCACTAATTTTAAAACATTAAACAAATTACATTTTCATAATTAAATCATCATCAACCATGAAATGCTTTTGTTACGCCCCGAAATGCAACTGTTACGCCTGGGAAATGTAACTGTTACGGCAAAAATTTGGATACCCCTCCCCCACCGGGCTACTTTTGGGCCATGAGATCACAGACAAAATTTTCCGGCAAATTCCTGAACGTTTACGATGTTTTAATCATATCTGCAATTGCTTTTTGCATTGGGGCGGCTGTGGTGGCATGGGTATGGCACGGCTATAAGGAAACTCAAATTGAAAACCAATTATCGCGAATAAAATAATCAATTATTCATCAACCAAATAAAAACAAGCATATGAAAAACACTAACAACAACTACATTCTTACCGGTTCCACCGGCATCCTGGGCAGCCACATCCTTTACGAACTGATGATGGAAATTCATAACAACAATTATGATGGCAGAATTGTTTTGCTGCTTAGGTCCAGCAAAACGGCTACCTATTCGCAACGCTTCAGCGAGTTATTCGGGGATGAAGTAATTCCTGATTATCTGAAAAATATTGATATGGCACGTATACGTCATAACAATATCACCCTTATAGATTTTGATCTTAAACATATTGATGAGTATGAAATAACCCGGCACCTGGGCGGAGAAAAATTTCACCTCATTCATTGTGCGGCTTCCGTGAACCTGGGCACCAATTCGTATGCGTTTGAAGAAATCAGGCATAATAACTATCTGGGAACGCTTAACCTGATTCATAGCCTCCATGCCCACCTGAACAAAGTGAGCTATGTGAGCACTGCCTTCTCGCTGAGCAGTAAAACAGGACGGATACTGGAAAACAATACCAGCAGGCATGAGGATGACTACCGGAACTACTACGAAAAATATAAGGTGCAGACCGAGCAGGAAGTGACGGAAATATGCGATGCCTATAGCCTGCCCCACCAGATTTTCAGGCCCAGTATTATTTGCGGCCGGTTGGTAGATTATCCGCACCATGTGATTCCAAAGTTCCTGGTATTTTACCTGTTCGGCGCTTTCTTTTACAGGGCCAAGCAGGCATATGGCGATCAGCACATCCGGATTGTAATGAACCTGTCATCGGGCCTAAACCTGATACCGGTGGACTATGCGGCTAAAGCTATAGTGAGGGCAAGCAAAACGGATATTAAGGAGCTGAACCTGGTGAGCAAACGGAGCGTACCCAACACCTTTACAGTGCCTGAAATGCTGCGCCAGGTGGGCTGGACAAACTATGAATTTATGGATAAGATGCCGGAACATATGAACGCTCTGGAGAAGTTGTATTACCGCACAGTGGGCGCACAACTGAGCAACTACCTGAATACGCCTGAAACAGAGGATACCTTATTTAACATAAGCGTGCTGAACGAACTGATGCATGATATAGGCGAGCCGGATGTGGACAGCCAATTCAGTGAACTGTGCAACTATGCGGTGGAAAGGGGATTTAATAACCTGCTGGCTTAGGAGTGTGAGGAAATGAGATTTGACAACTTTTAAAAAGTTGTCAAATCTAAATACAAAACAATGCTATATAAATCACAAAAAGCGATTAATATTCTTAAAAAAATCTAACTCATGAACCAGACAATCAATACCACCACTACCGACAAATATATTGCCCTATTGAGGGAGGCGGTTCCGGGCATATGTGCGGAAGATATGGATATGCCTCTTAAAGAATCCGGGATACACAGCCTGGATACTGTGATCATCAGGGATTGCCTTGAGCGGCATTTTGGTTTTGAGGTGCCAGATGAGGACTGGCACAGGTTGGGCTCCATATCTGAATCTATAGCCTATATGACTTCAAGGAGTATTGAAGAGCAGAAGGAATATAGCCTTGAAAAAGCGGGCGTATTGTATCGGAATCATGAAATTGGTCTGCCACAGATGGCTAATTCGGCACTCTCTGAAAACTGGTTGCTGAAGGAAATGGGCGATATGCATTGGGGATTGCTGAGCAGGGGCCTGGAGCAGAAAACATCGGATTTTGCAGATGCAAATGGCAACAGGCTGTATGCTGCTTTTATAAGGGTTAATTATGCGATAAGTCCGCTGGATCATTTCAAAGAAAATGAAACTATTCAACTAAAAGGGGCACTGAAACGCTTTGGCGACTACTCTTACCTGAGCAGTATAAAGGGGAAATGCAATAATAAACAATTGCAGGCCAATATGATGACCAGCTTTTCGGCAAAAAAAGCCGCAGACAATAACCAAATAACACAATGCGCCTCTTTTGCTCAGCAGATCAACCATATAGAAATGATGGATGCCACACCAGACTTTTACACGCAACACCGATTACTAAAAAAGAACAGGCTGGAAGTAGTAGAATCGAACGGGATTGAATTCCAGGTTTCTGATTCGGTATTGGCGAGTAAGCTTCACACCATCAACAGGCACTACGAAATAAATGGTGTGGGGCTACTCTACTTTGCCGCCTACCCTCTGATAGCCGATGAATGCACTACTGTTTTTATGAAAAAGAACCTGGGATTAAAAAACTATGATGCCAATTGCCATACCACCCACCGCGATATCTTTTACTTTGCCAACTGCAATGCCGATGATGAAATAAGGGTTGAACTGAATACCCTTGAGCATTTGGAAGGAACCCGGGTGAAATACAGCACTTCGCTGTACCGGGAGAGTGATAATAAACTGATGGCGAAGGTGTTTACAGTGAAACAAAAATCCTGAAAACCAAGGGTAAAAAATGTAAAAGAGTAAGTAAAATACAAGATGGAATAAGTGTGCAGGGAATAAAAGCATTACGAATGGGAATTTGCATTATTTTTACTGCGAATTATTTGTACGTTGAAAATTAAGTTTGTCATAATTTTTCTGATTATTGCTGCTTTCACCTCCTGCAAAAAGAAAGCGGATCCACCATATACCACCATGACCGCCAATATATGTGGCGACAGCACATGGACCATAACCGGCATCACAACCACAAACCAGAATGGCACTATACAAATAATGGGAAATCGGGCTGCTACAAGAGAATTTATAGTGCTACTGATAAACAACTACGAACAGGGAAATCTTACTTATCCGATTCGTAATACCGGTATTGGCATTAATATGCAGGCTGCAACAGCCTATTACTCTACGTGCTGTATAACTGAACTTTCAGTTACAGGCCAGATATCGATAACCGGCGAAACTGCAAGGACTATATCTGGCAATTTTGATTTCACGGATGCTGTACATGGCCACATCAACGGTACATTTACTGCTCCGCAACCTTAGAAATTGCAGCCCACGGCTTTTATGCCTGTTCCGCCGCTTTGCTCCAATGTTGCCTAATATCAAAAAAGACACCCATAAGGATATTTTTTTTGCATATGCGGGATTCGAACCTCTCCTCCAATTTTTCAGGGCACAAAAAAAGCCCTCTTCCGAGAGCCTTTTGTAGCATGTACGGGAACACAACCCACTATATTGTCAATACTCCGACCGCTGAAAGCATTGTAAATACTGACTTTCACTTACTTTGACTTACTTACATTTGAGGTTATTTTCGTACTTTTTGTTACTCTATTGTTACTTTTAAAAAACTTTGTTTACCTTTGGGGAACATTATACAACGAAAGGAAAACAAAAGCCTAAAACCCTTTACAGGTAAGCTTTTC
This sequence comes from uncultured Bacteroidota bacterium, assembly GCA_903904855.1. Taxonomy (GTDB): domain Bacteria; phylum Bacteroidota; class Bacteroidia; order Chitinophagales; family Chitinophagaceae; genus Nemorincola. The sequence goes on from CAIVEH010000225.1 coordinate 5,666, forward strand.
AGGAGATAACAACATTAGTTAACCAAGTAACAAAAACCAAAAGTAACATGAGCATTAAACTAAGAGAACGCAAAAATTCGGATAACACCACAACATTAGTTTTAGACATTTACCACAATGGTAAACGCTATTATGAGTTTCTAAAGCATTTAAAACTAATCACTAAGCCCACTTCACCGATAGACAGGCAGAAGAATAAAGAGAATAAAGCCTTAGCCGAAAGCATCCGGAATAAAAGAGCGCAAGAGTTGGAAAGTTCCGATTACCAGGTTGCAACCAAGTATAAAAACAAGGTTGATTTTTTGGAATACTTTCAAAAGTTTATAGACAATTATAAGAAAAAGGATAAGCGTGTTATTGGTAGCACCCTGTTTAAATTCAAAGAGTTTCTTAAAGAAAGCAACATCAAAGGTCTTACCATAAATCAGGTTAATGAAAGTTTGGTTATTGATTTTAAAGACTACCTCTTAGAACAATTGAACGGTGAAAGCCCTGCAAATTATTTCAGCAAGTTTAAGAAGGTTTTAATCACAGCTACAATGGATAAAGTAATAAACCTTAACCCATCTGCAAATGTTTCTGTTAAGCGGGTAGAAGGGGTTAAAAAGGAAATCTTAACTATGGAAGAAATACAGCTATTAGCAGCAGAGCCGATTACTAATAATGAAGTAAAACGGGCTTTTATTTTTTCCTGTTTCACTGGTTTAAGATTCTGCGATATTATTGCCTTGAAATGGGAACACCTGAATTTAAAGAATAAGCAATTAGCAATAGTACAATCCAAGACCGGACACAAGGTTAGTATTAATTTGCATGATACGGCAATCAACATTTTAGGAAAACAAGGTATTAGCACCGAGCCTGTTTTTAATTTGCCATCTCATACCGCTTGCCTGAAAGACATTAAGCATTGGGTAAAAAAAGCCAAAATAGAAAAGAAAATTACATGGCATTGCGCCCGACATTCTTTTGCAACCAACATCATTTTCTTTGGAGCAGATGTGAATACAGCAAGTAATTTATTAGGACATACCACCCTTAGATATACCCAACGTTACACCCATGTAGTAAATTCGCTGAAAGAAAAAGCAATTGATAATTTACCTTCGATAAGTTTTTAAATAGTCGAAATGATAGTTAAAGCACCAAAACCAAATTTAAAAGAGGATCAATCCGAAAAAGAATTAAAACCGGATTCCGAACTTATTAAACAGTTTCACATCTATCCACAGGAGTATTATGGAAGTTTTAGACCTGATTTTAGATGGTTTAAATTCAAGAGAAACAAAGACAATTCTGATTTTTCACTCAATGAATATACCCCCGTATAC
>CAIVEH010000226.1 GCA_903904855.1 uncultured Bacteroidota bacterium
AATTCCCAATTCCAAACTCCCAATCCCGCAAAGAATGAGATAAAATGAGATAATCGTAAAATAATTTATATCAGCCACCAGCAAGGGTTTCAGCGTTTACCGTTATCCCATCGCGTTTTTTAAGGAAATGGGATAACCTTAAAGCAAGTCTTCACCAAAAAAATTTTCTCATCTCACTAACGTTTTTGCTCTCTTCCTCGTCTAATATGCTGAGGAATAAACAAGCCTCATACATCTGAATAAAATTATTTATCTTTGAATCTTTAAAATTAAAATTATGAAAAAATTTCTTTCACTGAGTTGTTTAGCTATGTTGCTATCCTATGCATCTTTTGCACTGTATCCTATGTCCCCCACATCAGGTACAATTTGTATCGGTTCTACCTTTTATGTTTCCGACTCGCTGAGCCCGGGCGGAGCCTGGTCCAGCAGTAATCCTGCCGTAGGGTCTATTGATCCATCAACTGGGGCTATAATGGGTATTTCTGCCGGGACAATTACGATTACCTATACTTTAGGTGGCAGTTTTGTTACAGGAAGTTTTACAGTTAATCCATCGCCTGCCCCAATAACCGGTGGCGGTGTTGCAATATGCGTGGGTTCATCAACTACCCTGGCCGATGCTACGCCGGGTGGAACCTGGAGTTCTTATTATTATTATGCCACTGTAGGTTCAACTACAGGTGTTGTAACCGGAGTGTATGGTGGCGTCGATTACATCTATTATACAGTTGGTGGCTGTTCAGTATCTGCAACGGTAACTGTTGATGCCACATCCGCAGGATATCTTCCACCTACTGTTACTGTTTGTCTCACAGGCAGCTATACCTATCATGATTCATTGGGCCTTGGGGGTACATGGAGCAGCAGTAATCCTGCTGTAGCTACCATTGGTGCTTCAACAGGCGTTGTTACCCCTGTTTCCGGCGGTACTACCACAATAAGTTATACTACCACTGGCACATGCGGTACATCTGTAGTCACTTCAACACTTACTGTCAGTTCCACCACCGCGCCGGGATATATCAGCGGTACTACAGCGCTCCCGCTTGGTTATACCTCTGCTTATCTCTACGACAGCCAGCCTGGCGGCACTTGGAGCAGTACATCTCCTGCTGTTTTAACTATAAATGCCACTAGTGGATTAATTACACCTGTTACTATAGGTACTTCACTTATAAGCTATACTTATACTGGTTGCGGTGGTGTTGCTGTTGATACTGTTACTGTTAGAGATACTGCTTTGGATGGTATTTCCGGAACGGTCTATTTCGATACACTCAGCCATTACGGCCTTGTAAAAGTTTGGCTCATCAATTACAATCCAACCTTACACACCCTTGCTGCAGTGGATTCTTATTCTGTTTATTGTTCCGGTTCAAGTATATTCTATCAGTTTACAGGCCTTGCTACCGATTCTTTCAGGGTTAAAGCTGCAATAGCTGATTCAGGAGTAACTGTTACTGGTTTCATGCCTACCTACCATAACAGCAATTTCTACTGGCACGATGCCAATGTAATTTATCACACTGCCGGAGCATCTGATGTAAACAAAGACATTCACATGGCTTGGGGTATTGTTACTGCCGGACCTGGTTTTATAGCTGGAGATGTAACTACCGGTGCCAATAAGGGTACATCAGGTGGTGGTCCTGCGGCTAATGTGGAGGTTTATGCTGTAAATACTGCCAATGGACATTTGATACAAAAGACTTTAACAAATAGTGCAGGACATTATTCTTTTACAGGCCTGCCTGTAGGTGCTACTTACCATATTTTCCCCGATTCTCTTAATTACCTGACTACTGCCTATACCGGTATTACACTGACTACAGCTAATCCGGGTAAGTCGGCTGCCAGCTTTATTATGCATACCGTTTCGCACACTATTACCCCAAATATGACAGGTGTTCCTTCCATAAATTCGGGAAAATCAGAAGTATTTACATTCCCTAATCCGGCAAACAGCAAGCTGAATATTCAATGGAATGAGTTGACTTCAGAAACTGCTCATGTAGTAATTGCTGATCTTGCCGGTCGTGAAATTTACAATGGTTCGGTTGATATGAACCAGGGTACAGGAGTAAAGCAAATAGACCTTACACACTTTACTGATGGGCTTTATCTGATAACAGTGAATACTGCAACTTTAAATTATACAAACAAGGTGCAGATATCGCATTAAAAACAACAATATAAATAATGTTCTTGGAGGCTGTCTGTAAAAAGGCAGCCTCTTTTATGTAGGTAGTATTATGATTTTTCGCGCTTGGGTACGGTACGGAATACTACATCCCAGAGAACGGAACTAACACCAAAACCCTTATCAGGCGCTTTGTAGTGGTGCAGGTGGTGGTTGCGCCATAGCGCTTTAAGCATTCGGGGCGGGGCAAAGGCATGTATGGCAAAGTGCATAGATCCATACATAATATACCCAAACAGGAAGCCCGGGAAAAAAGCAAGCGCTGTCCAGCCCATGGCAGCCTGCATTGTAAGGAAGATGATACTCGCAATAATCAGACTAGGTACGGGGGGCATAAACAGGCGTTCTTTATCTCTTGGGAATTCGTGGTGAACCCCATGCAGCACATAAACAATTTTTTTACCCCTTTCCGTTTCAACTATCATATGAAAAAGGTATCGGTGTATAATGTATTCGAATATAGTCCATGCAAAAGCACCTGAAATAAACATAAGCGCTTCAAACCATACTGTAAGGCCCTTGTAAGCCACCCCATAGTAAAGCATAAAGACAATTACCGGAAAATACATGGAATAGATTACTACCGGATGAGTTTTGGTCATCATTTCCAGCATATCATTCCTGAATAACTTGGCCTGGCCCTTATTTTTTATTTTGTCGAATTCCATAATTAACCGGGTAAAATTCCCAAGTGAAGTTTTCAAAATAATTCCTGCAATATTACGAAGTTATTTTTCTTTTTATCGGGGTGTAAAATCTGAGAATAGAATACTATTTAATGACTTTTACAACGAAGAGAAAATGGAAAAGAACGAGTAGAGTGTGGAAATTATTTTGAAATCTTCACTTTGAAGGCATCAAAATTCCAAACAATAGGCAAGATGAGTTTATAATAAATATCTATAGGGTCTACTCAGAATTCCGCAAACTTCTTCGTGAATACATAAAGTAGCAAATCAGGATAAATTTACCGGTATTTTTTTAACTTAATCCGTTAGTTTGATGATATCATTTTCATCCTCTCCCAAAAGGAAGTCGGCAGCCTTGTTTTTCTTCTCCAGTACTTTATCCATCCATAGCAGTAAGGAAGGCAGAAGAGTGAGGTTGGTTACCATTGCCAGCAGTAAGGTAATTGAGGTAAGGTAACCCAAAGATTTGGTACCATCGAACTGAGACATGATAAACACACTGAACCCGGCAATGAGGATAAGGGATGTATAAATAATACTGAGACCTGTATCATGAATAGTGCGGTGTACAGTATTGGCAATGCTTTCGTCGTGACGAACCAGCTCCTGTTTAAAATTGACAAGGAACCGTATAGTTACATCAATTGTAATACCCAGAGCTACACTGAAAACGAGTACCGTGCTGGGTTTGATCCGTATGCCTACCCAGCCCATAAGGCCGGCAGTAATGAGCAAAGGCACAATATTTACTACAATAGATATAAGCAATATGCGCCAGGAGCGGAATAATGCGACCATGCAGCCGAATATAATAAGGAAGGCCAGTATAAGGCTATCCCTCAGGCTGTTGACTATGAATTTGCTGCCCTCCAGGAAGGTAATCATGGTGCCGGTGAATGTGATTTCTATACTTTTCTTGTTACTATCTGCTTTCTGAATCGGAAGTGGCTGATCGGAAAATGAGATATTATATTTTGCCGTATCAAGAATACGAACTATCTCAGGCCGTAAGCTGTCGATTAATGTCGGCAGGCGGCGGCTGCCGATATCTTCCATGGCAATACTGATACGTGTTTTTTGCTTATTGCTATCGATATAAGAAGAGAGCAGCTGGTTGAATTTATTATTATTGTCGCCACTTCTGCCCATACGCAGGTAAGGCATAATAAAGGCAGCCTGAATCATATCTCCCGGCACCTCGTAATTGGCTGTATCACCACCAAAATAGGCCTGGTTGGCAAATTTTATTCCATCACTGATAGCTACCGGATGACCAATCTCGGGAAACTGCTGGACAAATTTTGTGATTCTGTCTATTTTGTTCAGCACATCAAGAGATAAAACACCGTTTTTGTGTTTGGTATCGATTACTATCTGCAAAGGCATTACCCCATTGAAATTCTTTTCAAAGAATTTCAGGTCAAGATAAACTTTATCGTTACCAGGAAGGTCATCTACTATGTGGGCATCATTTTTGAGCCTGGTGAGGCCGATTACAGAGAAAACGCAAACTACAGTTGTAAATGCATATATCCATGTGCGGTGATCAAACACCCAATCGGCTATTCTGGTCAGGAGTTTATTGATCCAGCTGCTTTCCAGGTACTTGGTATGTTTTACTTTGGGAGCGGGTAGAAAACTGAAAAATGCCGGGATGAAAACTAGTGAAATGAAAAACAGCCCCAGAATATTGATACCTGCTACAAGGCCGAATTCCTTGAGAAGGGTGCTCTTGGTAAAGAAAAATACACCGAAACCGATTGCTGCGGTGAGATTGGTGAAGAAGGTTACAATGCCCATGCGGTCAACCATACGCAGCAGCGACTTCATTTTGTTTGGGTTCCGGGAGTATTCGTAATGATACCTGTTGAGGAAATATACACAGTTGGGAATACCAATAACCACTACCAGTGGCGGGATAAGGGCAGTAAGCAGCGTGATTTTATAGCCCAGCAACTCTATAGTGCCCATAGACCAGATAACACCTATTGCCACCACCAACATTGATGCAAGTACGGCTGTAAATGACCGGAAAAATAGAGTAAGAATTATCGCAGTAAGCAGGAACGAAAGTACAAGAAACAGCCTCATCTCCGACTGAACCTTGGTGGCCATAGCAGTGCGGATAAGTGGCAGGCCTGAATAGTGCATTTCGATATGATGCTGCACACCGAAAGCATCGCTGAGAGTTAATATACTGTTGATAACTGCAGTCCTTTTTGCTGTATTGAGCACCGTTTTATTGATACGTACCGCCATGATATAGCATGGTGTATCAGTGGTGTTATAGATGAAATTGCGGTAAAATGGCAGATTGAGAAATGCCTGCCGGATGCTGTCTACATTCGAAAAAGGTGGATTGCCTGCGATGGGCATCACCTTGAGCTTTTGGGTAACGGTATCTTTTATGAGTGTAATAGCGCCGGGGATGCTGATGACATCTTCTACCGAATTTACTTTTACTGAATCTACTTTTACCGAATCAACTTTGGCAATCTGCCGGGCAAGAACGGCATAATCGTTGAAGAAGGAAGGATTATAGAAATCTTTGGTCTGGATGCCGATAACCATAAGGTTGCCATCATCTCCGAATTGCTTGCGGAAATTCATGTTTTCGATATACCGGGCATTATCGGTAGGTACAGCGCTGGTAAATTCATAGCTTATCTTGACCTGGGCCGCATAATAGCCCATGAAGCAAGTACTTGCCAATAAAAGAATTAGCAGCGCTATGCGGAACTTGATAATAAACGCGGCTATGTTATGCCACATGAATATAATTTGTAGTTGAGGGCGCAAAAGTAAGGATAAAAAGCCTGAAAGCAGAGAATAATTAAGCCCCTGCCCGCAAGGTGGATCTAAAACAACCGCTTATCCTTCTTTATAGCAGCCAGGTAATGTTCCAGATCTTTAGAGGGTTTGAGCCATACAAGCATAATCACATAAATAATCAGGATGACACCGCTGCGCATTATAGCATCCAGGAATGTATGCACATATACATGCCGGTCGGGATTGAAAAAATAAGGGAAGAAATAGCCTCCGGCAAGCGCAGGTAGTCCGCAGATTAGTGTTTTCAGGGTATTGGCTGAAAAAGCCTGCATATCCAGTTTTTTCCAGACGAATAAAAACTTGGTGATATTATACAATATCATCGCCAAGCTGCTGGCACAGGCCGCGCCAAAAATGCCATATCGTGGCACCAGAAACCTGATGAGGCCAAATAAGATTGCGGAAATAATCAGAGAAACATAGAAATTGAACTTATAATAGTTGGTAATAGACAGTACCTGGTCGGTCATGCCATTTGCCACATTTACAAGCATACCCATAAGCAGCACAATGAAAACAGGAATTAGACCGGAGTAATTTTTGCCGCTTCCGATAATGGAAACTACATTTTCGAGATTACAGCATATAATCAGTGCAATACCCACAGTGGGGATCAGCAAATTTATGGAAGACCGTATAAAAATATCTTTAGCCTCACCCAGACTTTCATTGTTAAAAGCCTTTGCAAAAGCGGCAAAGCTGGCCTGCGTAAATGCCTTGGATGGCATATAAGCCAGAGAAATAAAGTAAACCGCTACCACATAGACCGCAAGCGTGGCAAACCCTTTGTGATCATAAAATGGTATCAGCAACGCATCCATCGAATTAAGCAGCATAATGGATATATATAGCAGGAAGTGGTACCACGAAAAGTGCGCTACTTCTTTATATTCAGCAGTTGAAAATCCGGAAAGATTGGTGGTAAAACCAAATCCTTTCGTGTTAAATGCCAGCACAACATACATAAAGAGCGGGGCAGAGTAAATTAATATGGATGCCATAACAAGGGTATGAAAACTGATAATATTAAACACAAAAAGCAGGATGAACAATATGTTTAATATTCTCAAGAGCACTTCTTTCATAAAATAGGAGACAGCAACTTTCATCTGGGAACACAAATACTGATCAAACATCGTCATATAAACAAGAAACAGTATGTAGATAGGCAGCCAGCTGTAATAAGTACGCATCAATAGTGCATCCTCGGGCTGAAAATGATGAATTACCCATTCAGGCACCAGTAAATACAAGATGGCGATGAGCGCGGTGATGACAAGAGGAATAGCAAAGCAGATGGTAAGCAGGAGTTTTCTTTTTACATGATCATTATTATATCGGTGAATAAAAACAGCTAGTGTACTGTTTAAACCAATTGGGGCAAATGTTGAAAGCATTACCGCCCAATTTGTCATACTCTTGGTAAATCCGTATTCCTGTTTGGGGATATACCTGGTAGATAACCAAAGGATTATTGCGCCCAGCATTGCGCCAAGAAATAAGACCAAGGACGTTTTTACTGATTGCCTGAAAACAATTCCCATATAGTGCGGAATATTTGATTTTAAACCAAAGGTAGCAGCAAATACTGTATGATAGTTGATTCACATGATTATGGATGGGTTGATTTAACCTTTATTAACTGACACAGATTTTGAATAAACCTAATATCAGACAGTTGAGTGCAACAAAACAAATATGATTTGATCGGCCTGAAAAATGAAAAGGTTATATTTGCCAAAAATTTCCCGGCAATTACTGGGAATTACATTTACTGAACGCAGAATTAAATCCGAAAATCGAATTTTGATTTTTTTTTAGTAAAAATGTATTTTAATAAAATAATTAATTAATTAATATGAAGCATGGAACCGAACAAATTTGTGTGATCGGCTTGGGTTATGTAGGCCTGACTTTAGCTGTAACAATGGCCAATGTTGGTTATTCTGTTCATGGCTTGGAAGTAAGACAGGATGTTCTGGATAAATTAGCCGAAGGGAAGCCTACTTTTTATGAAGAGGGGCTTGAATCAGAACTAAAGACCGCAGTTAAGAAAAAGACATTCACTTTTTCCCAAAAGATTACAGAAATCCCGTTCAAACCTACAGTCTACATTATTACTGTAGGCACGCCATTGAATTCAAATGGAATTATCAGGCTGGAGATGATAGAAAATGTAACGCGCGATATACTGTCTTTACTTAGTGAAGGAGATTTGATAATACTCCGTTCAACAGTAAAAATTGGTACTGCCCGTAATGTAATAATGCCTATTCTGAATGAAAAAGGCGTAAAATACCAGATTGCTGTTTGCCCTGAGCGTACATTGGAAGGGGCCGCTTTAAAGGAATTGCATTATCTGCCACAGATTATTGGTGCCGATGATATGGAAACAAGAGAAAGATGTGCGTCATTATTTGGGCGGATCACGCCAACTACTATAAAAGTATCTTCTCTTGAAACATCGGAATTGATAAAACTTGTAGATAATACTTATCGCGATGTTATTTTTTCATTTGGAAACGAAGTTGCCAGGATTTCAGACGCTATAGGTGTGAATGCATATGAAGTAATCAATGGAGGCAAGTTGGGATATCAGCGTACAAATGTAGCTCTGCCCGGCCTGGTAGGTGGGCCATGCCTTGAAAAGGACCCGCATATTTTAGCACAAAGTGTTATTCCTTACGGAATTAAACTTGATATCACTCCGGCATCCAGAACTGTGAATGAGCGCCAGCCGGGCGAATCAGTAAAATTTATTAATGATGTTTTTGTAAAAAACGGATCGGGCAAACCTGAAAGAATAGTTTTGGCCGGTATAACTTTCAAAGGTTATCCGGAAACGGATGATGTAAGAGGATCAATGGCTCTGAAAGTACTTGCTGAACTGAAGATGCAGTTCCCGGATGCCTGCTTTTATGGCTTTGACCCGCAATTAACTCAGGAAGTTATTGAATCTCTCGGGTTAATTTATCTTGAAAGCCTTAAAAATGAAACAGCCGACAAAGATCTTGTTCTGATTACCAACAATCATCCCGTGTTTCGAAAAATGACTTTGCCAGTATTGTTTGAGAATGCTAAGAAATCTATGCTGGTGTATGATTTCTGGAACAATTTTAACCCCTTTGATGCGGAAGAATACAGGGAGCGTTTTATAGTTATCGGAAATCATCAACAGTTTAAACCACTAAATAACAATAGCTGATATGGGAGATAAAATAGGTATTACCGGTGGCGCTGGTTTTATTGGCGCTTACCTGGTTAAAAAGTTTGTATCAATGGGCTTTCATGTGGTAGCAATTGATAATTTTATGAGAGGTACCCCCGAAAGACTAAAAGATATAGCTGGACAATTTGAAATGAAAAAAGTGGATATTACAGACCTTTCACAGCTTATTTCAGCAACCGAAGGATGTAAGGCCATATTTCATCTGGCTGCAATCAACGGAACTGAAAATTTCTATAAAATACCGGATAAAATACTCGAAGTAGGTGTAAAGGGAATGTTTAATGTTATGGATGCCTGCCTTAAGAATGGCATTAAAGAATTAGTCATTGCCAGTAGCGCGGAAGCATACCAGGATCCGGAATCGGTGCCTACTAACGAATCCGTTATTTTGAAAGTTCCTGACCCGTCAAATCCCCGTTATTCCTACGGCGCCAGCAAGTTGATATCTGAAGTAATTGCATTTAATTACTATAGAGACCATTTTACAAAACTCCAGATTTTCAGGCCTCATAATATTTACGGGCCTGATATGGGTACCAAACATGTAATTCCTCAGTTTATTTTGCGTTTGCTCGAACTGCTGGAAAATAATCCAGGAAAGGATTCAGTTTTGGATTTTGAAATACAAGGCGACGGTTTGGAGACGAGGGCGTTCTGTTATATTGACGACCTGGTCGATGCTTTGATAACCATGTATGAGAAAGGAGGACACAGGGAAATCTATCATTTAGGAAATCCGGAGGAAGTAAATATTCTGGGGGTAGTAGATGCATTATTTGAACCACTCGAACAAGAATATAAAATTATTGCTAAGCCGCTTACTGCGGGCTCGGTGAAACGCCGCTGCCCGGATATCAGCAAGATCAGCAGGCTGGGTTATTCACCCTCTGTTATGCTAAAAGAAGGGGTAAGGAAAACCTATGATTGGTACCGGGAATTTTACAATACAAACAAGAGTCAAAATACGTTGATTTGATATGGATTTAAATTCGCGAATATATGTGGCCGGCCACAGAGGTATGGTTGGCAGCGCTATTGTAAGGAAACTTATAGCTGAGGGATTTTCGGACATAGTAACCAGAACTTCGGCTGAACTTGATCTGAGGAACCAGAAGATGGTCAATGATTTCTTTGACGAGGTGAAACCTGAATATGTCTTTCTGGCGGCTGCGAAAGTGGGTGGTATTAATGCAAACAATGTTTATAAAGCAGATTTTATTTATGACAATCTGCTGATAGAAGCAAATGTTATATATGCATCTTTCAGAAACAATTCAAAAAAGCTTTTGTTTTTAGGGTCTTCGTGTATCTATCCTAAGCTCGCAACACAGCCTATTCACGAAGATTCTCTATTGACAGGGTTGCTGGAAGCTACCAATGAACCATATGCTATAGCAAAGATTGCAGGTATTAAATTGTGCGACTCATTCAGGTTTCAGTATGGGTGCAATTTCATCTCTGCAATGCCATCAAATCTGTATGGGCCTAATGATCATTATGATCTGAACAATTCGCATGTGCTGCCTGCGTTGCTTAGGAAGTTTATTACCTCCAAAAAGAAGAATCATGATGTGGTGGAATTGTGGGGCTCAGGCACGCCCAGAAGGGAGTTTCTGCATGTAGATGATATGGCAGAAGCGTGTATGTACCTTATGAGGAATTATAATGAAGCCGGACCAATAAATGTTGGCAGCGGCACAGAAATAAGCATTAAAGATCTGGCATTACTAATAAAATCAATTACCGGCTATAAGGGTGAACTGGTATTCAACACATCAATGCCGGATGGCACACCCAGGAAAGTGATGGATGTAAGCAAATTAGCTGCTGCAGGCTGGAAAAGCTCAATTAGTCTTGAGGATGGTATTAAAGCTGTTTATGAAGAAGTAAAGGAAACAATCTGGGATTAAGATAACTGGTAAATACCATCTGCGATATCTGCCTTAATAAAAATAGCATCTCCAAATATTGGCACACCAATACCAACATGTGAAACCTGATCAGCTAGGCCAATGAATTTGAATCCGTTGCTGACAAAATAGGTATACATTTCATTAAACAGCCATTGCCCTTCATAGATAGGTTGATAAGAGAATTCGATTATAATTATATCAACTGACTTTATTGTTTGATTACCACCTGCAATTACTTTATTTTCGTAACCCTGAACGTCAATCTTTAATAAGATACGGCCTGTAAGCTCTGCCGGATTTATGACATCATCCAATCTTTTAAGTTGAATCACCTCCTTATTAATGTATTCGGACTCTGGATACGCTTTTTTGTGTAGGTCCTCCATATTTAATAAGGAGGAACTAACTAAATTCTTACTGATATTGATTTCTGCAGTGGCATTAATATCACTTAACCCAAAATTGTAGGCAACGATATTAAATGCTTTGGTATTTGCAACTAATTTTTTGTACACAGATTCGATGGGTTCAAATGCGATTATTTTTCTATTAGGCAAAATACCTTCAATGCTGTTTATGAATTGACCCTCATTCGAACCTACGTCAATTATCGTATTTATATTTAATTTGGTAATCCATTGGCCAATAGAAAAATCTTCAGCAAGATTTTTGGTTTTTACGATTTCGTAACCGAAAGAATTAAATATTTTTCTTATTAATCGGTTGATTTGATGGAGCATCCGGAAGAGATAAATTTGCAAATGTAATATAAAATCAGAAAGACAATTTTAAATCTGGTTTTTTAGGCATATTCGGCTTGTCGAGGTTTGCTAAAGGGTATTGATTGCTGTTTTTTGAGTTAATCTCCTGGCTGTCCATTAAATTCCTTTTAAGAAATGTAATTTCAACAAGATTAGGAATCTGCGTATCGGGTACATAACCACAACAATTATTGCCATGCACATGTATTATTTCAAAGTATTTTTTCAGCTCATCAACAAGATAATTGAACTCATTCCATAGTTGTTTTGTATTATGAAATTCAATTGCTAGTCCGTTAATTTTCGACTGATGTTTAATGATATCTTCTAAAATATCATACTCAGAGGACTCAATATCCATTTTAATAAAAACAGAATTTTCAGGCAGGTTATCAAAGTTGCCGATTTTGGAAAACACATCTTCAATGGTAATGAAAATGCTGGACCGATGGTCCGAAACACCTGATTGAAAAAAGAAATTATTGTTTGAGGGTTTAAAAAAATTATTAAAGCGGGTCAATGTTTTTAATTCTGTAAGAGGTTGAGTAATGACAGTGCGCGGCTTCAATTTTCTGAACAACATATTGGCATATGTGTTTGGGCTGAGAATATTCAGAACTGAAAGCAGGAAGCCTTTGCGATAGATTGATTTGCCGACACTGAAATCATAACAATAAATACTTACGCCCTCATTTCTGGCTTTAAAATCTGCTTCAAACGACCAGTCATAATTGATTCCTAACCCAATCAATACTTTCGTTAACCCAATTTGTCTTTTACTGATTAAATATCCTCCATCTGTTTCCTGGTTACCTATTCTGATCAAATCGGAAACCACCTTTGGTTTGAAACCTGAAAAGATATAATTATGAAATCTCATTGTTAAATCGAGTATATGTAAAAATATTTTTTAAAAAATTACTGCCAAAGTTAATACTTTTGTTACAGAATAAGATAATTATGAGGGAATTATTGCCTAAAATTTCTGTTGTAACTCCATCCTATAACCAGGGAGAATATATCGAACAAACTATTTTATCTGTTATCTATCAGGGATATGATAATTTAGAATATTTTGTTTTGGATGGTGGAAGTATGGATAATACTGTAGAAGTTATCAAGAAATATGAAGATAAGATAAATTACTGGCATAGTCATAAAGATAATGGACAAAGTGCAGCGATAAATGAAGGCTTTGCCATGGCTACAGGTGAAATATTATATTGGTTAAACTCAGATGATGTGTTATTACCTGGAGCTTTACTGAAGATTGGTAGATTATTTCAATCTGTAACCGAACCAACACTGATTTTTGGTAATTGCTTACATTTTCATCAAACGAATCTTAAAGTCAGAGGAAGTAATGTGGTAAAATCGCAGCAATTTTTTAATTTAAGTCTTCGGGATTATCTGATTCAACCTTCCTGTTTCTGGAACAGGTCAGCCTGGGAGTTAACCGGGAAAATCAATGAAGATATCCATTATGTAATGGATTGGGAATGGTTTGTAAGAGCTGAAAAGGCCGGAGTAAAATTTGTGGGAATTAATGACTACTTATCAATTTTCAGATTGCATGATGTGCATAAAACCTCTACAAAAGGATTCGGCAACAAAAGAGATATTGAAATGGCAGAAATCTATGGCCGGTTTAATAATGAAAAAGTAAAGAAAGCGTTTCTCAGGATGAAAAACATTAAGTATAGTAGCAAATTTATGCATAATGCTATTTATGCAGCCGAACATTTTAATTTAGCACTCATTAGTCGATTGATACATATTTGTCTTTTTCCCTCAATCAGTTATTATGAGTATAAGAACATCAGTGAAATGTAATTATTTGAACTATTAACTAGTGTCATGTCAATTATACTATGACGTATAAATATTGTATCTTTGCCAAAAAACTATGGTAAAGTACAAGGTAACGCTAACGCAAAAGGAAAGAGATGAGTTGCTTTCAATAACAAAAGGGGGAACTCATACATCTAAAAAAGTGATACACTCACTAATATTATTGAATTGCGATCAAGGGGAATATGCAGACAAAGTCAACAATGAAGATGTTTCTAAAGTTCTCAAAGTTGGAATGCGAACAATTGACAGGGTTAAAAAGAAATTTGTTGAAGAAGGTTTTGATGCTGCATTAGAGAATAGTCCTACTACAAGAGTATATGAAAAGAAGGCAGATGGAGATGTTGAGGCTCATTTAGTTGCTTTAGCTTGCAGCAAGGCACCAGATGGTTTTTCAAAATGGTCATTACGATTGCTTGCCGATAAGATGGTCGAACTGGAGTATGTTGATGATATTTCTTATGAAACGGTCAGGCGGGTTTTAAAAAAAACGAATTGCAGCCTTGGAAAGTGAAAGGCTGGGTAATCCCTCCATTGAAAAACAGTGATTTTGTCGCCAATATGGAGCGTGTACTTGACGTGTACAAAAGGCCATACAATAAAGATTGCCCGGTCGTATGTATGGACGAATCACCTAAACAGATAATTAAAGAAACCCGGACTGCTATAGAAATGATGCCGGGGCATGCTGCAAAAGTGGATTTTGAATATGAGCGATGCGGAGTAGCAAACATTTTTTTGACATCTGAACCGCTTACAGGCAAAAGATATGTTGAAGTTACTGAACAAAAGACAAAGGTAGATTGGGCAAAGCACATTAAGCGCATATCAGATGAATGGTATAAAGACGTGCCTAAAATAGTATTGGTAATGGATAATTTTGGAACTCACAAGCCGGGTGCTCTGTATGAGGTGTATGAACCCAAAGAAGCAAAAAGAATTTGGGACAGATTTGAGTTTGTCTATACCCCCAAACATGGCAGCTGGTTAAATATGGCAGAAATAGAACTAAATGTTCTAATGGGCCAATGTTTAAATCGCAGAATAGGTGATATTGAAATAATGAAGAAAGAAACAGAAGCATGGCAAAACCATAGGAACAACAGGGAAGCCAAAATCAATTGGCAATTTACTTGCGATGATGCCAGGATAAAACTTTTGAGACTTTATCCGTCAATTTAT
>CAIVEH010000227.1 GCA_903904855.1 uncultured Bacteroidota bacterium
AACATAGTCCCAGGAACTTCCATTGAATCTTTGAGTATTTGCTGTATTACTCCAGGAGTAATCCTCGTAAACTATATAAGGGGTGCCACTTGAATCAAGGGCTATGGATGGATTAGGTGCTTGGCCGGCTGAAATCCCGGCACTACCTACTGTATGCCATGTTTGAGCACTGGCACATGAAGTAATCAGGATAAATAAAAAGCTAATAATGTTAATTTTCATTTTTTAATTTTTAGGTACTGAATTTTAAAGGTGCTCTTTTTAATTTCTTTAACAACAATTATCATGCCAAAATAGTTGCCGAACCTATTCTTGCCACTATTGTTTCAAATGATTCATTGTGTCTAAATATTTAAATATAATATAAAATCATAAAAAGTATAAATTTCACTTCAAATTGATAATCAATCATTTAATTTTTATCTCAACTATAAAATATTTTGGCATGGTTTTTGTACTAATAAATTATTTTGTTATTGTTTTGGTTTGTAGAAAAAATTCGACTACCTTTATATTCAATTTATTCATAATCAAACTAAATCTTTGTTTATGTTTCTATTTACACGTAGTCACACCTACCACTTTTCAGTCTCTGAAAAGGAATTAAAAAGACGGCTCATAGGGGATCATGTCCGCATTCACAACCTCGATTTTGAGGTGCTCGACAGAGACCGCAAACTGTCCATTATTCCTCATGCCGAGCAGGTGGAAACCATTAAAACACTGCCCATTACCAGTGTTGTTTTCAGTGAAGAAGGCAACAAGACAAAAGTTGTAATAACCTCCAGAATGCGCCAGTTGGACTCCGGAGGCCCGTTTCTGCTGATATTGTTTTGTGCCTTTATGATAATTACCGGTATAATCCTTTTGAAGATGAATCGGGAACAGATTGTGGCAATGACACTACTTGGTATCAGCGCCTCACTCATTACCCTTTTTACCATTAGGATGCAGACTGGTTATTTCGATTATGTCCACAAAATACGGGACTTTGTAAAAGCTCATGCTGAGACTCAGTATGTGGGTAATAAGTCGCCCCTGATGCCTGCCTGATAAGCAGCTTTTCAAATGTTGTGTGTGCCATGCCCATGGCGCAAGGGGAATTCATCCGCAAATAAACTCAGTAATTCTATTCAGGGTTATTTATTAATCCTTTTAAGACCATATTCCTTTTCCAGACAAGTCCTTATATATAATAGACCTTATAAAAATGCATTGATAGTATTTGCTTCCTTAAAAATGATATTTGCATATAGCGCCTTTGCGCCTTCGCCTGAGATTTTTTCATGCCGATCTTTATAGTCAAATCGGTTTTATTCCAGGTATTTTTTCAGACTGTCAATTCCTACCTCCCCGGTAAAAGTTTTGATCAGTTTCCGTTCCTTGTTATAGATATTAATCTGGGGCAGGGCCTGGTACAAAAACAATTTATTAAGAAACGTACTGTCGCTGCCAACCATTAAGGTTGGGTAATCAAATACATGCATGGTCTTTGTAAAGTAGGGGAGATAATCCCACATAAGAGGGTTGGCAAGCAATAGGATTTTTGAGTTGTTAAACACAGAAATACTTTTCTCTAGGCGTATTGTTTCATCTTCACAATGCGAGCAGTTGGGGTTAAACATCATTACCAGCAGGTTGGTGTATTTGTCAAAGTCCTCATTGGTCATGTAAGCCTTTTGTTTTGCTCGTCTGCTTTTATGCACCCGCTTGTTATTATCTTTTTTTTTCCTTTTTATATGCTTATTTCCTGTTGTTGTGTCTGAGTTATTTCCGGTTTTTACTAATACTGCTCCAGCGATTTCTTTACTGGCAGTATCCCTGAAAACTTTCATGTTGAGTTCAGGCATCGGTGCGCCAATCAATGTATAATCAATAGCTTCATCTGCTTTTTTATCCTCCGACTTTACAGGGGTTTTGGTCTCCTGTGCCCACGCACCGGAACCAATGGCAATCAGTAAGAGAATAAGTAATTTTCGAAGCATAAGGCAAAACAAGTAATTATTGGAACCACAAAATTATTCAGCGTATTTTTTCAGACTGTCAATCATTACTTCACCATTATAGGTTTTAATCAGTTTCCTGTCCTTATCATAGATGTTAATCTGGGGCAGGGTCTGGTACAAAAACACCTTATTTATAAAGGAGCTATCACTCCCGGCGGTAATAGTCGGATAATCCAATACATGGAAACTCTTCATGAAATTGGGCAAATAATCCCACATCATGGGGTTGGCCATCAAAATGATCTTTGATTTTTTAAACACTGAAATGTTCTTTTCCAGCAGTTCGGTTTCGTCTTCGCAATGGGAGCATGTCGGGTTAAACATCATTACAAAAAGGTTGGCTCCATTATCAAAGTCAGCAGTATTCATGTATGGTTTTGTTTTCGACATGATATTTATCTGCCCTGTATTGTTTTCTTCTTTCTTTGCTCTTTTCCTTCGTTTATGAGATGTTACCACAGTGTCTTTTGTGTTATCAGTCTTACCGGTAATATAGGCAGTGCTTTCCCCGTTCATCACACTGGTATCCTTTTCAATAACCGTTACAATGTTCTCTTTTCTGGCTGTATCTATATATACCTTAAGGTTTAGTTCGGGCATAGGAGCACCCATTAATTTATAATCGGTGGTATCTGCAGCCTTTTTTACCTCGGTCTTTATAGGTGTTATAGAAACCTGGGCTATAGCATTAGCGCTACAGGCAAATAGCGACAGAAACAGTAACTTGCGAAGCATGAGGCAATTTAGTGAGAATGTGAAAATAAATTGCACTAAGTTGGATAGTTATTTTTCTTTTATGCGAGGCGCAAAATCCGCGAATAGCAAGCTATTTACGGACTTTTTGCAACGAAGCAGAAATGTAAAATAACATTCAAATTGTGGAATTTATTTTGACATTCTCACTAATTAATTACTTGTAAAAATAAATATAATTCTATGCAGGACACAAATATGCCCCTTGCCGAACGGGTGCGGCCACAGTCGCTTGAGGAGTTTATTGGGCAGGAGCATCTGGTGGCTCCAGGCAAGGTTCTCGAGCAGATGATTCGTGGCGGCAAAGGGCACTCCATAATTTTCTGGGGGCCGCCCGGAGTTGGTAAAACTACACTTGCACAAATCATTGCCCGCTCACTAAATATGCCTTTCTTCACCCTCAGCGCTATAGATAGCGGTGTGAAAGATGTGAGAGCGGTTATAGAACTGGCTCGCAAGAGTGGTCATGCACTTTTGTTTATAGATGAAATCCACCGGTTCAATAAAGCCCAGCAGGACAGCCTGCTTGGTGCGGTAGAGAAAGGTATTATTACACTGATAGGCGCAACAACCGAGAACCCGAGTTTTGAGGTGATCAGTGCATTGTTGAGCCGCTGCCAGGTATACGTGTTACAGCCGCTCAATGAAGACCATCTTATAGCCTTGGTAACCCAGGCAATACTAAAGGATAAATGGCTCTCTGAGCAGCGCCTGGACATAAAAGAATGGGAAGCCCTGATGCAACTGAGTGGTGGCGATGCACGCAGGTTGCTGAACCTCGTTGATCTGATCGCAGCCTCATTGCCCGCCGATAATAAGGCGGTAACCAACGACCTTGTGCAGGACATAGTGCAAAAGAAAATGGCGCTCTACGACAAAACCGGTGAGCAGCATTACGACATCATATCCGCATTCATCAAATCACTTAGGGGTAGCGACCCCAATGCCGCAGTATACTACCTGGCAAGGATGATAGAGGGTGGGGAAGATCCTAAATTCATTGCCCGCCGCATGGTGATACTGGCCAGCGAAGACATAGGCAATGCCAACCCCAATGCCCTGCTACTAGCCACAAGTTGTTTCCAGGCAGTTGAATTGATAGGTTATCCCGAATGCCGGATCATACTGTCTCAGGCCGCCACATATCTTGCCTGCTCACCTAAGAGCAATGCAGCCTATATGGCAATTAATGATGCACAGGCATTGGTCTCCAAAACCGGCGACCTCTCGGTGCCCCTCTCCATCCGCAATGCACCCACAGGCCTGATGAAAAAAATGGACTATGGCAAGGGCTACCAATATGCCCACCAGTTCGAAGGTAATTTCGTAGATATTGAATTCCTCCCCGATGCCATTAAAGGCACTAAACTTTATGACCCCGGAAGCAATGCCGCCGAAGCCCGTATGAGGGAGTATCTGAGAAATTGCTGGAAGGAGAAGTATGGGTATTGATACAATCTCTAACTTTTTTTCGCAAATAGTACATGTATAAAGACTTCTGATAAAATTGGACTGGCGGTAAGATTTATTTACTTTAGCGTTCCAATGAAAGCTCAGAAATATAATTATGTGAGTAGTGAAATTCCTCTCGATTTTCAGTTCGAAAGTGATGGGTTTCAAAATAATGTAATTTTACCGAATAAGAACTGAAAGCATGAAAAATACCGGTAACAGGTCGACTAAAACACAAATAAGCAAGGAAGTGAAAAGCCATGCCAATGACCCCTATGTTTTGAAGAAAGCTAAAGAATCAAAAGCAACCTTGGAAAAATATGGTTTCCCTGAAGAGTTTATTAAGGGAAAAATGTTGCATTAAAAATGGTCCACTTTATTTTATCATCGTTCCTGAGATGGTGGTAGTTATTTCGGCATAGTTCTGTACCAAGATTTTGATTAAAAGTAGATTCCGATTCAGGTGTTACATTAATCTACTATACTATGGCATTTCATCACATTTTTGTAATGTTTTTTTTACAAATATTAAACCTGAGTATTTACTAAGTGCCGAGAATTTTCTTATGGCTTATGTTAGGGAAAACTATAACGACACAAAAAGTATGAATGCAGTTGTAGATGTCACACGACACTCAATGCGAAACTTATTTGAACCCATACTCCTGCTTTATCTTACATTAGATCAGGACGAAAAACGATTCTCTCTAATATATTGGCGTAGAAACGGCAGCGGTGGATTGGTAACACCGGACGTAATCTTTGCAGATATTGAAGCCGCGAAATGGCAGCAGATACTTGCAATCGTCGAAAAATCACACTTAGGCATTGAGCTATACAAAATAAAAGCATATATACGAAGGAGAATTGAGGATTGTATTGCAAGTGGCAAGCATGAGAAACAAATGCGTTTTCTTAGTAGATTTTGACGATACCGCCCATTATTCCAGCAAGGGAATGTGAGATATGTAGTACTCTTTATCCTATGTGACTAAGATGTGGACAAAAATATTGTTTGTTGTTCGTGATGTTCATTAGTGCATGGTGTTATGCTAATAAAACACGTTCTGTTCAAGCCCATCATTTCATTCATTCCTTTCATAGTTCAAATAATCGAAAAATAAATTATATCACCCCTCCCCAATCTCCCATCAACACATATGCGCAAATTCATCATTAACATCTAAAAATCACCCTCAAACCCGCGCCCAGAGCGGAAAGAAATTTACATGATAGTTTCAAAACGATCTATCATAGCCCGTATACGCACTATCATGTAAAGTTGTCCCTCAAAATTCAAAAGGCGTTGCCACCTTTGTACCAAAAACTATAAAATATATGGAAACAACTGCAATGCTTAACAGCTACATCTCCACCCGCGATAGCCATTTCAACCGCTTTGCCCTGGAGTTATATCTCGCCAACCTGGAATGCCATGCATTCCCTCAGCACGAAACTGCGCTCCTCATTTTCAAAACAATCGCCATTAAAATGGTAGAGAATGGCGGCAATTTCTTCTCATTTGTAGAGGAGTTCGAAGGCTATATTACACAGCAATCGCTTACTCCGCCACAGCAGCAGTTGATATATCGAATTGTAACTGACTATCTCAAAGTAAGCGCCAGAAAGAGTTTTAACCCGCAATACGAGGCATACTACGAAGCCTACCTCAGTTATTTCAAAACCCTAATTCAGGTTACGGATCACAGCAATTCACAAACCATCCTCGCCACCAAAGATATCGGCGGCATGCTCAATGATATTGTTCATCGCCAGATGCTGAAGTTATCCGGTGATATAGATTCCATCCCGGTCACACAGAAAGCCAAAGTGATTACCGCCCTCTATAAAGCCATGACCATCACCAATAAATCCCAATCATCCCTCACCACCGGCGATAATAATAATCAGCGGCCAATCCAACCAACCGAAAATTCCTCCTTCACAACATCGCAATTGTAGGGGCAGTGCCCGCGTGCCTGCCCTTATGAATAAACATGGAGGGTCGAATTGAAAAGCCCCCCACCAAACATTCTCGATGATTACGGCAAATGAATTTGCAATAATAAAACAAACCACATATGATTGCCTACGAAGACCTCCCTGCAATATCTGTATATGACCTCGCTAAACTCGGCGCATTTCAGCCCGATGCCCGAGTGCAGTGTACGCATCCATTTACCCTGGCCGGAAACTTTGGCGCTCAGGTATCAATCGCTGTTTATACAAATCATGCTCAGCCATTTATTACTATCACTGGCATGTTCAATGGGCAAAACAGAAGTGTAAATATAAACCTCATCTCCAGGCCATTTAATCTGAACAAGGGAGTACTTTGGCATTTCATTTGCCCTTCTACAGGTATTCATTGCCGGAAATTATTTTATTACGAAGGTAGTTTTCTGCACCGCAAAGCCATACCCGGCACTTACAGCAAAAATAACTACACAGTAGCCACGCGTAATGCAGTCACCAACTACAATAATATCTTGGTTCTGGCATCACTGGCTAAAAAAGCAACGGCTCCATATTTCAGGCCCGTATACGCCGGAAAACCAACAAAAACCTATAAAAAAATAGTAAATAAAATCAAAGCCACCTAATGTCGTTTCGGTATTGATGGCTTTACGGTCATTGAGTATCACATCAATTGTCTAACGCTTTATTTTGTACCTACGCACCTCTTTGTTGGACTTTATATTAATATTATTTATGTGCGTATGGGCTCCTTTTGATGTGCATGATTCCAATTAACAAATTTCCCATCCTGTCTGCCTTTATGCAAAATCCAAAATCCAAAATCCAAATTACAAATCCCCAACTCCCCAAAAAAAAAATTATAGGTATAGGCGTTTAGATCGCAATAATGTAGCTTTGCCTTATGGAGAGGCGAATTACCTTTGCAGGTGTGAATTCAATTATGTTCCACCAACGGTTTAAAACAGAC
>CAIVEH010000228.1 GCA_903904855.1 uncultured Bacteroidota bacterium
GTCGTCGTCTGTTTTAAACCGTTGGTGGAACATAATTGAATTCACACCTGCAAAGGTAATTCGCCTCTCCATAAGGCAAAGCTACATTATTGCGATCTAAACGCCTATACCTAAAAATATTATTCGCCGAACCATTTCCGGTTTTGAATGTCAGGTTCACATCACTGCCCGCTGGTACGCTTCCAGATGTATTTAAGACAGATCCATTATTTTGCGCGTTAAACAATAAGTGACTGGTATCAAAAACCATTACCGTATTTTGATAGGAAAGCACAGGAGTACATGCATATACAACCAATAACTGAGCTGATGAGGAAGCCGGCCTTGGGTAAATGTATAAGGTGCCAGCACCATCGCAACCAGAAAATAACAATGCAGGAATAATAGCCGCAAATAAAAGAAGTGATTTATTCATAAGCAGGAAGTCTTATTAAATAAAATTAACGGCTATTATTTACACAGCAAATTATTCTTCCTCTGTTTCTTTTTTCTGTACTTTCACTTTTTTCACTTCCTTTTCTTCAGGGGCTTCTTTCATCTTTTTAATTAAATCCTGCACAACTTTTTTGTTAACATCATCAGGCGATTGTGGCAGAGCCGCCTGCGCATACTTCAATGCTTCTTTGTTTTTATTCAATGCAGCATACCCCCTGGCCATGCCCATGTTGGTGGTAAAAGTATTGGGGTATCTTTTATAGTTGTATTCAAAGACATTCAAAGCCTTCTGGTTTTTCTTTTCCTTCAGCAGTCCGCGGGCATAATTGTGTACTTCTATTGCCGAACCTTTTTCCATAGCCATCTGCTTAATGCTGTCAGCCTCATGGTGCTTGTTCATTTTCTCCAGTATCTTGGCCTTGGTCATGTATACATCAAATGACGGCATAGACTGAGATGCTGTATTAATATAATCCAATGCTTTATCCAGTGTTACATTATGTTCCTCCATATAACCGGCCACCTGCACCAGGGCATGTGGGTCAAAACCCTTTTCACCGCGTAATTCACGCTCAAACGAGGCCAGTTGCAATTGTTGCAGCCGGGTTGATACGGTAAACGGTATGGCCAGTTTTTCCCAGATAAGGCTTATAGTAGCGCTGCTGTCCGTTTCATTGCTGAACTCATAGGTAAGCCTTTCCCTGCTCACTGATTGAACCACAGGTCTAACTTTTACCCTAAGCACATCTTCCTTATCACTATAGAAATAGCTGCCCCAGCTTGTGCTGTTGGATGAAAATATGAGTGTACAGTTATCTGGACCATAAGCAATGAAGAAACCATACTTACCAGCTGCCAAACGAAGGCCTTCAATCTGAACATCTGTACTGAATTCAATAGTAGTGTTTTCATTAGCACCTGCACGCCAAGGGGCATCGTTGCCATTACCGAATCCCTGGTTTCTGAAACCATTATAAACAAGGTCGCCCCATATCTTCCCCTCCCTTCCTTTCACAGCAGGGCGGCCATAGTGGATCGTAACATCAGTGATACCAATACGTTCACTGACGTTAGCCTTCACACTACCGCCATTGGCTGGCTCCAGCAATTGGGCGTAGGAAATTATGGAACATATCACAGCAGATAAACACAGTATTACCTTCTTCATTTAAACGGATTTTTTTTGCAAATTTAATTCAGTTATTAATTAATGAAGGTAATTTAATTTCACTTCCCATGTGATGTCTTATTGAGTCCACCATTCCAAATCACTGCTCCAACCAGGAAATGCCTATTTTTGATTGATCAAAATATTTCCATGCGCCTTATATTTTTTCTTCCATTATTGTTGTTATGCTCCTGTGCACACCAAACCGGCAATACTCAGAAATTACAATCCCAGGTCGACAGCCTTTCGAATAAACTTGCCCACAGCTATAAGCCGGGCTTTGGCGATTTCATGCTGGGAATACAGGTGCATCATGCCAAAATCTGGTATGCCGGGAATGCCCAAAACTGGCCACTGGTGCAATTTGAACTGAAAGAAATAAAAGAGGCACTTGATGGCATAAAGGAATTCTGTACAGACCGACCAGAAGTGTCATCGTTAAATATGATGGATGGCCCACTCGACAGCCTTGCTAACTCTGCTAAAAACAAAGACCTGACATCATTCAAAAATAATTTCATACAGCTTACTAATAAGTGCAATAGCTGCCACCAAATCACCAAACATGAATTCAATGTGATAAAATTGCCAGATAGCCCACCTTATTCTAATCAGGAATTTAAGGTAAAGTAAGTAGTAATCAAGTGAAGGAGATGCACAAATTTCCACAACAGTTCACAAAATATTCTGGACTCAAAAAGCTATTCTTAATTATTCCAAAAATTTACAAGTAGATAAACTTACTATACAATTACTATCCCGGATCGTAAAATCTCCTCAACAAAAGGGTCTTTATCAGGTGTGAAATCATGTGTATTATAGGTTCGTGGTTGTACATCAATATTCGGTTTTTGGATCAGCAACTTTGAAAATAGCTTTACATCTTCAAACCCTACACTTTTAAACTCATCAGCAACAAATGCCACATCAATATCACTCCATTCATGCTGCTGGTTTCTCGCAAAAGAGCCAAACAATACAACTTTCCGCAAATGAATTCCCGAATCATTTATCTGATGCACAAGAATTTCAAGATTCTTAATTACAGTTCTTTGAGTAAGCATATTCTAATAAGATTAACCTGCTCCAAAATTAGCTTTGTTTGTTTGGATTTATAAATTTTATAAATATTGTTCAAATAATCAGGATAACGACCTTCCAATTGAAATTGATTCATTTCGGTTAAAAATTGCTTTTCCGCGTCAGATAGATCTAAATTAGTTTTCTCCAGAATACTACCCAATCTATGAATCTTAGGTGGCACATTCTCTACATTATCTTTGACCCAATGAGCCTTAAGCAGTTTTTCCAAAACCAGATGCGACCAAAACAAAGCTTGTACATAGTTTCTGGATTTATATAGGTCATCCACAGCCTTCCAATCTTTTTGGGCTGTTTCAACCCAGTATGTTATATACTCCTTCTTTGTCACAGATAAATTTATGTAAAGTTAGCAAGGAACGCTAAAAAAAAGAAATTGACACTCTGGTTTCTCAAAACACTTGCTTATTTCTTATGGCAGCAACACGATTTTATTCCATGCTGCTCTACCACTACCTTAGGACTGAGGTAAGGAATACCCAGGTTCATACCCCTAAGCATAAACAGGCAACCAAATGCAAATACCATTACAGGTACCAGTCGGCGCACATTCTGGGTTCTGATAAACGAGAACCGGGTTTTTAAAAGTGTAATACTTATTAGCATAGGCAGTGTGCCTGCTCCGAAAATGTACATCATAAGGGCTGCATTGGCAGGAGTGGCTGCTGCCAGCGAGGCCGAAAGCGCCATATATACAAGGCCGCAGGGAAGCAGGCCGTTCAAAACTCCCGCTAGTCCAATTGTTCCCAATCCAGGCTTGCCGATCAGTTTACCTAATTGACTTTTTACAGTATTTGCCCAGGGTAGGTTGATTTTTAAATTATGCGACGGGATAAAAGAAAATATACCAATAATTAACAGGATTCCTCCCAGGCCCAACGAAATATATTGCTGTACTTTGGGATCAAAAAGGCTGCGAAATGAATGCAGGATAATAGCAAGCGTAGCATAAACACTGATCCGCCCAAGGTGGTATAAGGCGAGCGCGGCTATCTTCTTAGCTCCCCGAAACGCCTGAAAGGGCATTATCCAAACAATGGGGCCACACATGCCTGCGCAATGCAGGCTGCCGGTAAATCCCATCAACAGGGCCATTGTCCAGGTCATTGTATTCATCAGGAGTGCAAAGATATTTCAGATTCCTGGTAATAGCTTTTCCCGTCTACAACGCAACTTATCTTAATGGTATACTTTGTATTATGCAGTGTGCTGCGTTGGATGGTAAAACTGTTGTCTTGGGCATTGATTTTGAATTCCCTGTCCCATTCAGCATTTACAGGTGCATAAAACTGCACATCGCCTGTAAGTACTTTGCTCTTGAATTCATCAGGAAATTCAATGGTAACGGCCTTTTCATTGGCATGTATATTTACGGGATGTGACAAAGCCGATTGGTTTTTACCAGCATCCAGTACTTTCTGGTAGCCTAATTCGGCCTCATAATAGTCTTTCGATACCAGATCGAAATGCTGGTTGTTTGCAGCAATCACCAGAAAGAGTATCATAGCCACAAAGCCGCCATATAATATTCCTAATTTCCAGCCCCATCCTATTTTCATAACTAACGGTTTTAAAATGATTAATTACCCTTGAATGGCCCGAGGAATGAGGTTGTGATTGTGCTGATTTTATCTTTCCCTTCATAAACTCCTATCCTCAAAACGGTCTTTCTGTCTTTAATTTCCTGGTCATCCATGTAGATGAACATTGTACCAACTGTATAACCGTTCTTGGGAATGACAAATTTGTTTTCACCCACCATCTTTATCTCACCCTTAAAGTTCTCTGCCACCAAAGTTACTTCCTTATCTTTAAATGTTTTGTTCAGCATTTTATAACTGTACAGATTGCTCATGGTATGGTTGGGCCATTGCTGAAATAACTGTCCGGGTGTGCGCAATACTGTGATACCCACATCCGACCTTGTAACCAAAAGAAAAACCAGCACGCCCATTAATATGCACATCACAGCGCTGTAGGCCTTCATGCGCCATGTAAATTTCCATTTCTTATGCTCGGCAACACTGTTTTCAGAAGCATACCTCACCAGTCCTGTTAGCAAACCAACTGCGCTCATCATCTTGTCACAGGCATCCATACAGGCCGTACAGTTGATACACTCCAACTGGGTACCGTTTCTGATATCAATTCCCGTAGGGCAAACCTTTACACATTGAGCGCAATCAATGCAATCACCCAAAGTGCGCTGCTCGCTCTTATTGAATTTGCCTCTTTTTTCACCCCGCTTATAATCGTAGGTAACAATCACCGAGTCTTTATCCAGCAATACACCCTGCATACGTCCATAGGGACAAATCACCGTGCAAACCTGCTCCCTCAGCCACAGATAAACAAAGAAAAAAACTGTGGTAAAGACTGACATGGATA
The DNA here is from genome assembly GCA_903904855.1 of uncultured Bacteroidota bacterium. Taxonomy (GTDB): domain Bacteria; phylum Bacteroidota; class Bacteroidia; order Chitinophagales; family Chitinophagaceae; genus Nemorincola. The sequence continues at coordinate 5,093 of CAIVEH010000228.1, forward strand.
CAAAAGTACCTACGTTTTTTGCCAAGGGTTCAGTGTATAATTTTTTTACCTCCTCAATACCATTCAGGTAAGCCATAAATGTATTGGCAATAATAAAACTTACCGCCCAGAACACCACCCACTTTGTAACTTTCTTTGTGATCTTTTTACTGTTCCAGGGAGCTTTTGCCAGCACTTTCTGATCAACCCCATCGCCTTCAATCAGGTATTCTATTTTACGGAATATCATCTCCATAAAAATAGTCTGAGGACACGCCCAGCCACAGAACACCCTCCCAAATACTACTGTGAACAGCGCAATAAAAATGATAAATAATATCAGCCCTATTGCGAATATGAAGAAATCCTGTGGCCAGAAAATCTGTCCGAACAAAATGAACCGCCTGTCCAATACATCCAGCAAAAAAACCGGATGTCCGTTTACCCTGATAAAAGGAAGTCCAAAAAATATCAGCAGGTATACTGATGAAAAAATGGTTCTGGCATTATAATACTTCCCTTCCGGTTTATGTGGAAACATCCAGATCCGATGTCCTTTCTGATCTACTGTTGCCACCTTGTCTCTGAAAGACGTATCCTTAACACTGTTATCGCTCATAGCAGATATTCTAAACCGGCATTATTTTTTTACAGCCTTTGTACTATCACTTGCTTTAGTGGAATCGCCTGCTGGTGCCAGTGCAGCGTCAATACACAATTCACCTTGTTCCAGTTTAGGCACTGCAGGTTTTGTACCATGTAATGATTTTACAAAACTTGCCAGTTGCTGTATCTGTTTGGCAGAGAAATCATCCTTCCAGCTCTTCATACCCTTTTCCTGCCAGCCATACTTAATGGTCTTGAAGATGTCCTTGATACCACATCCATGCAGCCAATAGTCATCAGTCAGGTTCGGCCCAACTGCTCCGCCACCATCAGGCAAATGACATGGAGCACAGGTCTTGACAAATATTTCCTTACCAGCTTCAATACTGGCAACATCTTTCAGTTGAACTACGGTATTCTCATCAACATTGTTTCCAGAGGTTGCAAGGTATGCAGCTTTATCTGCTTCCCCCTTCTCCATTTCCATAACATACTCTTCCTGCTGGCTTGGACCATCGTGAGATACATAGTAACGGTACATGTATATAAAGCCTACAATAATTGTCAGGTAAAAACCATATTTCCACCATGGCGGCAAGCTGTTGTCCAGCTCCTGTATTCCGTCATAATTATGATCAAGCAGCACATCCTTTTCCTGTTCCAGGGGCTTGGCGGCATTGAATTTATCCCAGAACCAGCTATGTTCTGGCTCAGCAATTTCACCAGGTGCTGCCTCATGTTTGGTACTAAGTGCCCTGAGCAACAATCTGATATTCATTACCAGTGCAAATATTACTACCAGCTCCAGTAATAATACTGTAATAATTACATAGAAATCGGTTTCAGCTATTCCGCTGATACTATGCGAAACCGGGGCTACAGCCTTTGCAGCATCAGCTGCAAAAGAATGAAATGCCGGAATACTCATAAATACAAGCAGCAGCAAAGATTTTACCACATTGCCGGCAGCCTTTTTATCCTTACGCATTTTGTCTCTTACCACATAGCCAAGTTGCCTTAAAGTCATGGCTAAAACACCGATAATAAATAGCAGAATGAGTATTAACCCCACCAGGCTGATGAGAACCATATTATAGCTGCCACCTTTGTCATCAGCATTTGTTACAGCTGCAGATACTACTGTAGGCAATAGCAGAAAGGCGGATGCAGTAGCCAGGGATATTGTTTTGATTGCGCGCATATTTTATGCCAGTTAAATATTTATAAATAAAATTATTCAGTTTCATTTCCCGCAAACGGGATGTTTTTCAGGTCATTTATATAGTCTTTGTCAGCTCTGAGTATCCAAAATAACAGACCAGTAAAGAATACAAAGAATATCATCAGGGATATTAAAGGGTAAATCCCTACGCCTGTGATTTTTTCGAGATAATGGATAAACTTCATGTTCTTTATTTTATGATTATTATATTATTTTGAAGTGGCTTTCTGTTCCAGTTTAATATCAGTTCCTACACGCTGCAGATAAGCTATCAACGCTACTATTTCTTTATTGCTCTTGATGGTAATCTTATCCATACTCAGGTTAAGCGCAATGCCGTTAGCCTGAATGAGCAGATCTTTATTAGCTTTCTGGTCATAACCTTCTGGATATGGTACACCGAGTGTCTGCATAGCCCTGATTTTGGCCGGAGTAATTGCCGTATCAATGTTATTTTCAAACAACCATGGATAATTAGGCATTACTGTTCCGGGCGATATACTGGATGGCTCATACATATGGTTGAAGTGCCAGCTATTCGGGTACTTGCCACCTATCCTTGCCAAATCCGGACCGGTACGCTTACTACCCCACTGGAAAGGATGGTCATATACAAACTCACCAGCCTTGGAGTATTCGCCATACCTTAATACCTCTGCCCTGAATGGCCTGATCATCTGGCTGTGACACAGGTAGCAACCTTCACGGATATATATATCCCTGCCCTGTAATTCAAGCGGAGTATATGGTTTTACACTGGCAATTGTCGGGATGTTCGACTTCACCATAAATGTGGGTATAATTTCAATTGCGCCACCTATTGCAACTGCAATAAGACTGAAGACTAACATTTGCAAAGGACGGCTTTCAATCCACCTGTGCCAATACTCGGTAGCATGTGGAATAAATGTTTTGGTCAATGGAGCTGCTTCTGCAGGCTCATCATTCAATACGGTACCGGCCTTAATTGTCTTGATAAGGTTGTAGGTCATTATCAATGCTCCAATCAGGAATAATACACCGCCGATACCACGCATCAGGTAGAATGGCTGCATCTGCTTAACGGTATCCAGGAATTGATACCTGAGAGTTCCGTCATCATTGATCTGTTTCCATGCCAGGCTCTGCATAAATCCCGCAAAGTACATTGGTACTGTATAAAATATTATACCTAGTGTACCTATCCAGAAGTGATTATTTGCCAGCTTCACAGAGTAAAGCTTTGTGCGGAATATTTTTGGTATCAGGTAATAGAACATACCAAAGGTGAGGAAACCATTCCAGCCAAGGGCGCCTACATGCACGTGAGCAATAGTCCAGTCGGTGAAGTGACTGATTGCGTTAACGCTCTTCAGACTCAGCATCGGGCCTTCAAAAGTAGCCATACCGTAAGCGGTTACCGCTACAACCATGAATTTCAAAACTGGCTCTTCACGTACTTTATCCCATGCTCCGCGAAGGGTTAATAATCCGTTCAGCATACCACCCCATGATGGTGCTATAAGCATAATGGAAAACACAGTACCCAGAGACTGAGCCCAGTTAGGCAATGCGGTATAAAGAAGATGGTGCGGACCTGCCCATATATACAGGAATATCAGCGCCCAGAAATGGATTACAGAAAGTTTGTAAGAATAAACAGGGCGGTTGGATGCTTTGGGTATGAAATAATACATCAACCCCAGGTAAGGTGTGGTAAGGAAGAAGGCCACAGCATTATGCCCGTACCACCATTGCACCAGTGCATCCTGAACACCGGCATACATGGAGTACGATTTCAGCCAGCTGAATGGAACTTCCATTGAGTTAACAATATGAAGCATTGCCACAGTTACGAACGTGGCTATGTAGAACCAGATGGCTACATACAGGTGGCGCTCCCTGCGCTTAAGAATGGTGCCAAACATATTGATACCGAAAATAACCCATACAAGAGCTATCAGTATATCAATAGGCCATTCAAGCTCGGCATACTCTTTACCCGAAGTAAATCCGGACAGTAGGGTAATGGCCGCAAGCACTATTATCATTTGCCAGCCCCAGAAATGTATGCGGCTCAGCGTATCGCTGAACATACGAGCCTTTACAAGCCGCTGAAGCGAATAGTAAACACCCATAAAAATACCATTGCCCACGAACGCAAAAATTATCGCATTGGTATGCACAGGTCTCACTCTTCCGAATGTTGTTGCCGCCATTCCAAGGTTCAGTGCCGGGAATACTAACTGGAATGCTGCAAGTATACCAGCGAGCATACCTACAATGCCCCATAACATTGTGGCGTATGCAAACCATTTTACGATTTTATTATCGTAAAAGAATTTATCAGTTTGTACTGATGCAGTTGGGTTTGTACTTTCAAATAAATTACTCATTGGCTTTTGAATTGATTATTTATAAAGATTTATTTATTTCATCGTCAAACAATATTCTCATTGCTGCGCCTTTTTTATCTTCGTATTGATCGCTTTTTACACTCCAGATAAAAGCGCCCAGAAAAAATCCCGCAACTGCAATACTTACACCCACCAACAGATACAATGCGCTCATAGACTTCTATTTTATTCTTTTACAAAACTATCAATGGATAAAAAGGTATTTTATGATTGTACTCAATTAAAAAACTGATTAAAATCATGTTTTCAATAAAAATAGGGTAATTAAACAGCAGGAATTTTATTAAATATAGTATACATTGCAACTGTTTAATAATTAAATAATTTTATCTTAATTATATAAAACCAATCACTGTTAAATTATAAAATTGCAAATACACACTTTAAATTTTGTATAATTCTGATCATCTGGTCAAACACCCATATTATATCATCTGACAACAGTATATCAGTACAATAAACACAAAATTTACATTCAAACTTTTCATTTAACAAAGCTACCTTCCACTGAGTGCTTTAGGAATGATGATTCTCAAGCCTACCCTTGATTATAATCAGTTAAAATTTTTAGTCAGTTGTTTTCAGCGAAAGATGCAATCTGTTTGCCAAAAGGCTGCTTACGCCACTGGTAATCAGCAATATGCTAATAGTACTACATGGCATTAGAATAGCTGCTGTTACAGGCTTTAATAAGCCCTGCATAGAAAACCACAAACCAATGGTATTATATAAAACAGAAACACCAAAACTTGTATTAATTATCCACCGCGATGACTTGGCAAGTTTTAAAATAGATGGCAGCAATACAAATTTCTTTGCATCAAGTATGGCATCACAGCTGGGTGTGAAGTTATTGATATCATCAGCCAATGTTATACCTACATTGCTCTGTTGCAGCGCGCCGGCATCATTCAGCCCGTCGCCTATCATCATTACTTTATGGTGGTTCTTCTGAAGCGATTCTATATATTGGAGTTTATCTATAGGTTTTTGCCCAAAAAGTAATTCACTCCGGTCTCCGAATAAATCCCTCAGCAACACTTTCTGCTTGTCATTATCTCCCGATAAGAGCGATAATTGATACCTGTTTGCAAGGTTAGGAATCAGCTTAGGTACCGACTCTCTGAAAACAGATTGAAAGTGAAATGAAGTTATGCTGTCATCTATCTTTACGTATACTGTTGCTTTCGCATCCTTCTCCTGATCATTGGTGATTCCAATAAAATCTGCCGAACCCACCTGGATCTTTATTTTCCCTGAATAGGCCAATATTCCCTTTCCAGGTATTTCTTTCCAATCGTTTATCAGCACCCTGTTCCTTGATCCCAGCCAGGTGCCCAGCATTTTGCTATATGGGTGTTTACTAGGGCTGATTACAGAAAACAGAATATTCTTTTCATCTTCAGTAAACTGATGACCCGAAATATTAATATTATTCTGGCTACCTTCTGTTACAGTACCGGTTTTATCAAATACGATATAATCAATATTCGCCAGCTGTTCAATCACCAGTGCATCACGCAAATACAATCCGTTATTACTGAGTATCCTAAGAATATTCCCATTTGTAAAAGTAGCAGCAAGCAAAAGTGCGCATGGGCATGCTATTATAAGCATAGCAGTTACACTGGTTATTATCTTAGATGAGTCATGAAAACCCCAGTAAATGGCAGTGCCAAGTGCCAGTATCAACAGCAGATAGGTGAAATTCCTGCTTAAAATATGCAAACTACTATCTGCATTATTTTGCTCCGATTTGTTTTGTGCAAAAGCATAATGATTCCATAAAGAAGTGAGATAACTGCCTGCAACAGGTTTAATAATCTGTATCGTAATCTGTTCGCCCACCTGCCTGCCACCTGCATAAATCTGGTCATTTTCTTTAAGCTGCACAGGTTCACTTTCTCCGGTCACAAAGCTGTAATCTATATTAGGCTTGCCTTTCAGTACTACTGCATCTGCGGGTATTATTTCATCATTATGCAGCTGAACAATATCCTTTTCTTTAAGGTCCTGTAGTTTTTTACTTACAATCCCCTCCGTAGTTAGTACACTTACTGCTATCGGGAAATAGGACTTATAATCTCTTGAAAATGAAATGGATTTGTAGGTTCGTTCCTGTGCTACCCTTCCCACAAGCATAAAGAAAACTATACCGCTCATACTATCCAGATACCCACCACCATGGTTTGTTAATATCTCAAATACACTCCTGCCGAATGTAATAATGATAGCAAGCGCTATAGGTGCATCTATATTGAGTGTTTTTTGTTTAATCCCCGTCCATGCTGTTGAGAAAAACTCAGTGGAACTGTAAAAGAAAACCGGTATTGCCAGCAGCAGATTAAGATACCGGAACAGATGTGCATACTGCTGCTCAATTCCTGTACTGAATGATAAGTATTCAGGGAAACTCATCATCATTATATTGCCAAAACAAAAGCCGGCAACACCTAATTTATAAATACGCTGTTTGTTATAGTTTTTGACCTTTTTCTTATCCGTTTCTTCCAGGCTTATGTAGGGTTCGTAACCTATAGTAGCCAGCAACTCAACAATTTTGCGCAGGCTGATCTTGTTTTTTGCAAAATGTATAGTAACATCTTTTGTTGTGAAATTCAGCCTGCTCTCGCTGATATTGCTGTTCACCTTCTGCAGATGCTCCAGCAACCACATACACGAGCTGCAATGAACACCAGGAATGTAGAAGGTAACTATGGTATAATCGCCATTGGTAAACTTATATAGCTGCCTGGCTATATCTTCATTATCCAGGTAGGCATATTTATCCGATCGGATAGATTTGATCTGCGAAAGCCCCGGGTGCGATTGCAATTCATAATAGTTGCATAACCCGTTCTCATTCAGTATCTCATAAACCAGCTTGCACCCCTCGCAACAGAAAACCTTGTCGGCAGTTGAGATGGTTGTTGAAAGACAATTAGTACCGCAATGATAGCATTGGGTTATTGATGTGGAGGCGGGCTTGGCAACAAAAGCCCCGGCCTCAATGGTCTGTGGCATTTATTTTCTTTTGAGCTTCTATAATTCTTGGAATCAACCTGGTCTCCTCAACCAGCGAAAGTTCGGTAAGGCTGTTCTCAAGCAATGCCATATGATTACGCAATAACCTGTAAACATCCGGATACATTGTTTCTGAATAAAGTGGTAATGCCACCATCTGAACCCTGTTAATAATATCCTTTAGTTGCTTGTGCGATTGCCTCAATTCATTCAACTGCATTTCATGCTGGGCCGAACAACTGCTGCCACTGCAATTTTTACAATCGTGTCCTTCCTCTTCTTTTTCATAAATAGATCGCACATAAGGGACCAGATGCTCCCTTTTTATATTAATATATACCTGTATTTCTTCTATGAGCTTATGGCATAACACTACATATTGAGATGTGGTATTTCGAGCTTCTAATTCCTGCAGTTTATCGGCATATTTCAGGGCGGCTAGGCATAATGAACTTACTACATTATAATGCGACTTTTCCAGTCTGTCCAGAAGTGGTTGTAAAGTTTCGGTATTTGAATAATTCATTTCAGGTTTCAATAAAGAAGTATGGCAAAAATATTTTCAATATGCCTGCAATTAAATGATATAAAATTGCCTGAAAAATGATTTTGGTCATAATTCCTCCTTTCCCGAAAATATTTTTGAAATAATTGACACACAAGGAAAGTGCAAATCATATCTGCATGATAATTAATTGCTTAACTTCAGAATTATCTTTGTGCAGAAAAAAACACCTAATTGTCTGATTTTGTTTGGATTTCACTTGCAGCGCAGTAATTATTTTACTTCCAGATACTAAAATTCAGCTTGAATTTTTTCTCCTGAAGTACCGACCGCCAATCAATAAAAAGGAAGATTGCAATAATTAAAATACCTATTAAACTCCCGGAAATTGTTTTCCAGTTAACAAACCCATTCGAAATAGCTACAGCATTTTTTGCGAAATAATCACCGGTAATTACCATGATCATATCACTTGTGAATTTGCCAATCAGAAAAGCAGGTATAACATTTATGGCTTTAATCCTGGCCATACCCGAAGCAGTAAATAATGGGGTCGAGGGTAATGGCAGCAATGTATATAGCAACACAAACAATTGAACCCGCCAACCACTATCATTCAGTTTCTGGCCTATAAATTTTATATCCTCATTTTTCTGGGTCTTAATTATTTTCTCTGAAAAGTAGGGTATATAAAGGCTTAACACATACCTGCCTAGAGTAGAACCCAAAACTCCGGCAACCAAAACCAACCAGATATTTAATCCAAACTTTATTTGCAAATAAACCATTACAGTCCATGCAGGCGGCCCAAAAAAAGGAAGAAGATCAACAAAAAAGGAGGCTGCAAATACTAATAAATATGGCCACATGCACACACAAGGTACTATAAAATAGAAAAACAACTGATAACAACATTAAAACCATATTTACTCACCGTCCTTATTACCTAGTAAAACATCCAATTCAGCTATTATATGGCCCATTACTGTCTTCTGTTCATATTTTTCCTTCATTAGTAGCCGGGCACGTTGTCCCATCTTTTCTGCGGCCTCTTTGTTATCCATGCACCATTTTACGGCCCTTGCAAAATCTTCGGGTGTAGTAACCTGCAAATAATGCTCACCTGTTTTTGCCTCTATCCCTTTTATACCGGGCAGGGTAGATATCACCACTTTGCCAGCAGCCATGGCTTCCAGTATCTTTACCCTTATACCCCCCGAGCTCCAGACCGGCACAATGAGTATCTTCTTATCCGCAATAAATTCTTCTGCACTCGGCACTTCGCCCAGGCAATGCACTCCGGCAATATGCAGTTTCATAAAACTTTCCGGCATTTTTCTGCCTGAATAATAAAACTCAAATTCTGGCTCAGCCTTATGTATTTTCTTCCAGGCTTTCTCCAGAAACCATCTCATACCTTCCTGGTTAGGTAGCCAATCCATGGCGCCTATATGATAGCCAACCCATTTTTCATTCTTTCCCGGCCTTACTTTTTCTGTATCTATACTGAATGGCGCTACTACCATATCATTTACTTCCTCCAGTCTAATTATGGCATGTGCATCCTTCTCCGTAATAGGTAACAGTAAATCAAAATCACGCCACGCCGCCCGCTCAAAATCCCTTATCCTCCGGTATAATCTGGTGAGATATAATTTCTTGAAAAACCTGCTTTTTTGAGCAAGCCCCTGCCATATCTGATATTCAATATTATGCAACCTCAATACTGTAAGTGCATCAGAATGTTGTTTTATTGTCTGGAGATATGTGGCAAGAAATATACTTTCCACCTGCACCACATCTGGCTTAAAAGCTGCCAGCACTGATATTATTTTATCCTCAAATTCCTTCCTGTAAAATCTTTCTGCATGTTCGGGCTGTTTGCTGAACAGGTAATTTTTCAGAAGATTAAGTGGCTTGATTTCATTATCTATATTTACCCACTCGAATGCATGAATGTTGGTAAACAGGGTCTTCAAATGCTCCTCCTTCACAGGATGCCTGGAGGTATTCATAGAGAGCAGATAAACTTTCCATCCGGCGTTTTTATAGCCTTGTATCATGGTGTTCATAGCCAGATTACCACCATCAGATAGCGGATAGGGCACCCTATTGGTAATAATCAGTATTTTGCGCTCAGGCATATTGTGCGAAATTAGAACAATTTAAAAACTTATTTTTACCTATGGTTTCAAAGAAGGTAATATTTCTTGGGTCAAAGCCTGTGGGATACGAATGCCTGGCATGGCTGATCCGGCAGCAAAACGCTATGAATTTTGAAATAACAGGCGTTCTGACACAGGCCCGTAAAGAATTTGGCAGCGATTGCGATCTTAATGAACTGGCCACCGACAATGCCATACCAGTATATATGGACCCTGATTCAATGCCGGAATGCGATATACTTTACTCAGTTCAATACCATAAAATTTTAAAGAAGGAACACATAGATAAAGCAAGGCAGGTAGCCATAAACCTCCACATGGCTCCCTTGCCCGAATACCGGGGCAGCAACCAGTTTTCTTTTGCCATAATAGATAAAAAGCAGGAATTCGGTACCACTATTCATAAAATAGACCCCAGGATAGATCATGGAGATATCCTTTTTCAGCAGCGGTTCCCGATTCCCGAAAACTGCTGGGTAGATGACCTTTATAAAATAACTTTCAATGCATCAGTAATGCTATTAAAAGACACCCTGCCCGCTCTGCTGAATGAGGCATACCAGCCCATACCACAGGAAACACTCATAGCCCAATATGGCACCAGCCTGCATTACCGCAACGAAATGACCACCCTCAAAATAATAGACCTCGACTGGGATAAAGAGAAATCCGAACGATACATTAGAGCCACATCAATGCCCGGTTTTGAACCACCCTATTGCATCATTGATGGCAGGAAGATTTATTTCTCTGCAAAACACTAAATGAAAAATAAATAAACCATAAAATTCCAATCACTTCAAAAATCTGCTGAATAGAATTTAATGCTGGAAAAGATTTGACAACTTTTAAAAAGTTGTCAAATCTAAATGGTTGCAATGAATTCATAAAAGAATAAACTATCACCACTACTCCACCGCTCCGGCATCATCCAGCCCGTTTACCTGGAAATAACACATACCAGTCCTGCCCGGATAAAAACCAGCTATCATTATATCCTTGGTGCCTGTTATAGCTTTCCTGAGGTCGGTTACCGATGAAATCAGGCTGTTGTTTACGCCGGTTATCACAAATCCCTGCCCCATCTGGCTGTGCTTTGCCAGTTGCCCCCTTCCCGGATCGGTAAGCAGCAGGCCGCTGCTGATATTAAACTTAGCCTTTTCATCCTTGCTCAGTGGCCTGAACGATGCACCCAGAAATTTAGATCCACTCTCCTCTCGCAGTATATCCATTGTGCCGCTGTAATTGGTGAGTTGCAACATTGCCGTGTAAGGCTTGCCATCGCGGGTATAGGCTACAGTAATGTTATCGCCGGGCTGATAATGCGCAATCTGCCCCTTCAGTTCAGGCTCATTATTTACCGGCTGACCATTGATCTGGGTAATAAAATCACCCGACCGCAGACCTGCCTTTTCGGCCCCGCCTTTCGGCAAAACCCGCGTCAGATAAACACCCGGGGTCCTGTCGAGTCCCAACTGACGGATCTGCTCAGGAGTAGCAGTAGCCGAATTGAAAAACTCAACACCCATGTATGCCCTTTGCACCTCGCCATACTTCATCAGGTCATTAACAGCCTTGCGAACAATATTCGATGGAATAGCGTAAGAATAACCCGCATAAGAACCGGTGGGCGAAGCAATGGCCGAATTGATACCTATCAGCTGGCCTTCTGTATTCACCAGTGCGCCGCCGCTGTTGCCGGGGTTAACAGCAGCATCGGTCTGAATGAATGATTCTATGGCAGATGAAGAGGATTTATTAACCCCTATGGCACGGCCCTTGGCGCTGATGATACCCGCAGTAACCGTAGCATCCAGTGTTAGCGGATAACCCACAGCCAGCACCCACTGCCCCAGCCTTGCATCATCCGAATTGCCGAATTCCAGGTAGTTGAGGTCTTTCTTACCTTCTATTTTCAGCACAGCAATATCGGTGTTCGGGTCTGTACCTACCACCTTTGCCTTGGTTGTGTAGCGGTCATTGAAAGTTACTGCAATTTCATCGCCATTAGCCACCACATGGTTGTTGGTAACAATGTAGCCATCTGGCGAGATCACAACCCCGGAGCCCGCCTCCTGCTGTGGCTGGATATAGTATTGCTGCGGGCCAAACATCTGACTGAACAGGTCATTGCTGTTGGCTGTTACGGTGCGGCCGTTCCTGGTAGATTTCACATGCACTACTGCCCTTACCGACAACCCGGCGGCATTCTCGAAATTTGCCGGACCAGTACCCGTAGCTGCATTGCCATAGGCTGTGTAACTTGCAGTAGCCTTGGATCCGTGATCGCCTGCTACAGTAAAATAAGGTGTTTTGTTTTCGAAACGCGACACAATAAAAAGTGTCAGTACAGAAGTCAATGATGCGGTTAAAATGACTGGAAGCAGTTTGTATTTCATAACTAAAACAGATTTTTTGGTTTTGAAATTTATACCTCAAAATTAATACCGCCTCATGATTGAAAAAAGTTAAAAGGGGGGTAAAAAAAAGTTAAAATGAAAGAATTGCCATGCGAGATAAAACAATTCAAAAGCTTGGCAACAGGTCCTCCCATAAAAAAGAAGGTTTTTGGAGTCCAGGACTTTATACTACTAGGTAGCTTCAGTGGCTGAGCCTGCCCTGAGGTATCGAAGGGGCACGCTTCAACATCATCACGCTATTGGCCAGCCCTGAGGAATCGAAGGGGCACCGTTCAGGTGTGGGTATCTATTGAGCCTGCCAAACAAACCAACACAAAACAATCAAAATAACGATGGTCATTGCGAGATGCCACCTAAGCTAAACCAAAGGAAATCCAGCCAAACGCATCGAAGCAACGTCAGTAAATGATAGTTATAATGAGCTTACCGTATTACGCGCCCATCAGGAATTTTGCACACTCTCCTCCTTTTTTCAAGGAGGAGTACCCGATAGGGGGAGGTGGTTAATTCCTTCCTTCAAGGATGCCTGCCAGGGCACGAGCGCAGCTCAACCCAAAGGGGGAGGTGCAATCCAACACAAAACAATCAAAATAACGATGGTCATTGCGAGATGCCACAAAAGCTAAACCAAAGGAAACCCAGCCAAACGCATCGAAGCAACCTCAGTAAATGATAGTCATACTGAGCTTGCCGAATTACGCACCCATCAGGAATTTTGCACACTTACTCTCCACCTTTTTTCAAGGAGGAGTACTCCCAGTGTCCCTGGGAGGGAGGTGGTTAATTCCTTTTTTCAAGGAGGAGTACCCGATAGAGGGAGGTGGTTAATTCCGTACTTCAAGGATGCCTGCCAAGGCACGAGCGCAGCTCAACCCGAAGGGGGAGGTGGTTAATTCCTGTTTTTAGGATGCCTGCCAGAGCAGGAGCGCAGCTCAAAGGGGGAGGTGGTTAATTCGCTCAACACATTACCCACCTATCCAAAAAATCACTATTTTTATCCACACTTCACCAAACCAAACAAATGCCCCTCAGCCTCAACGAAATACACGACCGCGCTCTTAGTAAAGAATCGAAATTGGAGTCTGAAAAGATTTTGCAGGAATATGTCCTTCCTCCGACCACACTACTTGATGAGGTTCAAACTATCAGCGATATTAAGGCAGAGGATCTGGAGCAAAATAAGAATCAAGTGGTTAGTGCATTCAAAAGTTTTGGTACGAACATTAATTGCGTTAGTGCTACTGTTGGTCCAACAGATACTTTGTTTGAAGTTGTACCAGCAGCAGGTATAAGGATTGCAAAAATACTCAGTTTAAAAGATGACATTGCGCTTACCTTAAATGCTCAAAGTATAAATATCATAGCGCCAATTCCAGGAAAAGGAACTATTGGAATAAGTATTCCAAATAAGACTAGACAGGTGGTGTCGATGAAATCTTTAATTGAATCTGAAATATTTACCAAAAGCAAAATGAGCCTGCCTATTGCCTTGGGCAAAAAGATGGACAATACAGACTACATAGTAGACCTTACCACATTACCTCATTTGCTTGTAGCGGGTGCAACTGGTCAAGGCAAGTCCGTAGGGTTAAATGCCATCTTAGTTTCTTTGCTCTTTAAAAAACGCCCATCTGAAGTTAAATTTATTTTGATAGATACTAAACAAGTGGAACTTATTATTTATCGTACCATTGAGAAACATTTTTTAGCTAAATTACCTCATGAAATAGAGGCTATAATTACTGATACAAGTAAAGCAATTAACACACTCAATTCGTTATGTATTGAGATGGATAATCGTTATGAATTGCTTAAAGATGCTGGGGTAAGAAATATTAAGGACTATAACGATAAATTTGATCATCATAAGATCATTCAAGAGTTAGACCACAAATTTTTACCCTTTCTCGTATTAGTCATTGACGAATTTGCAGATTTAATAACGACTGCAGGTAAAGAAGTTGAGTTGCCCTTAACTCGCCTAGCTCAGATCGGACGTGCGGTTGGTATTCATATGATAGTAGCAACACAACATCCATCTTCTGAAGTAATCACAAGTAATATTAAGGCTAATTTCCTTGGCCGTATCGCATTCAAAGTGACCTCCAAAGTCAATTCCCGTGCAATACTTGATATTAGCGGAGCTGAGCAACTTATAGGGAATGGCGATATGCTGGTTTCAATAAACAATGAACAGCATCGGGTCCAATGCGCCTTTATCGATAGACCCGAAATTGAACGGATATTGGAATTTATTGCAAAACAGCCTGGTTATTCAAATCCTTTTGCACTGCCAGAATCCGATGGTCATAATCTCAGCGAATCAATTAATGTAGATTTGCGAAATAGGGATAAACTGTTCGATGATTGCGCGCGTTTGGTTGTTCAATTGCAGTCAGGCTCAACGGCAAATCTTCAGCGAAGATTAAATCTTGGCTATAATCGTGCAGGAAGAATTATGGACCAACTTGAAGCGGCAGGTATCGTGGGACCAGCGAATGGTAGTAAAGCAAGAGAAGTTTACTTTAAACTAGAATCAGAACTCGAACAATTCTTAAATAGTCTTAGATGAATAATTATAATACCATGCCGCCCGTCCTCACCAAAGCCCACCAAACCCTCGACAAAGCCATAGACCTCTGCTACCGCCCCCAGCCCTTCCAAAGTGAAACCAAACGCATCGAATATCTTTTAGAGCTGTATGATAAATATACTTCGGGGTTATTTGCGTCCAATAAGAAAAGTAAAAAGAAAAATTAACTTTATCGTTTGTAATGAAAAAAGTATTCATCTCATATAGTGTTGAACATGACTCACATGTCGATGATGTGGTTTCATTAACTGCGCAATTAAGAAGAGATGGAGTTGAATCGATTATATATCAGGTTCTTCAGGAAAAAGAAACTGCTATTGATTTCCATAAAATGATGAAGGAAGCAATTACGCAAAGTGAAAAGGTAATTGTTGTGCTGTCCAATAGTTATAAAACAAAATCAACAGACAAAACTAAAGGTGTAGCGCATGAATATGCTTTGATTATTGCAGATATAAAGAAAAAACCGAGAAAATATATCCTGATATCATTCGATGGAATCTCAGATGATATTATACCTGTTAAGCTTAGGAAACGTGAAATACTGGATTTATCAGAGGCTAACAAGGAACAACAATACATAAAACTACTTAGATATACTAAGGATATCCCGGAGTTTGAGTTTCCTGTACCAAATACAAAGGTTAATGATCCTGAACCCAAAAATATTAAGCCTTTTTTTACAGTTCAATATAGTGCTGATAACATTGTTTCTGCTAATCCGAATAATATTTCAAAACAAGTAAACATTAATGATTTAGACGCTATTGATGACAAAATTAAACCTTTCAGAACCAGAGAATTGATTGCAAATGACGAACGGGATTTAAAAAAATTATTGTTTGACATTAAATCATTCAAACTAACAAATCCATTAAATTTTGAGATAGATGAAATTGAAGAAAGGGTTTCAAATTCTATCGAATATTATAAAATTGCAGCCTTAAAAAATTTGAATGACAATTACAATTCAATAAATTATAGGAATAAAAAAACAAACTATTGGCCTCGGTATGCAAGTATCTTATTGCTGTTTTTGGGCGGCTCATTGTTTGCCGCAATTGTGTACAAGAAGTATATTATTCCATATATTAATTCACCCCTTAGAATTGAGAATAGACGAAAACCAATAAAAAATAATCGTAAGGAAATTGAAATCAATAACGATTTAAAATTAACGCCTGATACAGTTCTGAAACAAATAGTGTTGAGAC